>DAOVFI010000438.1 GCA_030673005.1 Planctomycetales bacterium | reverse complement strand
GGCGGCTCGCAAAAACGGCGTTATCATCTGCCTGGCCCGCTGTCCGGGCGGGGTGAACATGCCGACGTTTTCGCTTCCGATAAAACCGATATGGGTCCGTCGAGTCGTTCGGTTACTGGGCGCCGGCGCGCTGTCGTCGCTGACAACCCGCCTGCTGCCCGGTATCAGCGGCGATGCCGCCTTTTTCATTCGCCTGGCGCTGCAAACCCTCGAGCGGAACACCATCCTGATGGTCTCGCCCGCCCTGGCGCAGGCCGGCGCGAAGATGCCTGGTCTGCCGATCTTTGCCGACCCGGTCGAGGCGTTCGCCGCCGCAGACGCCGAACTCGGAACCGGACCCAAACGTGTCGTCGTCTTTCCCGCCGGCGGGATTACATACCCAATCCTCCGCCGACAGGGATGAATAAGAGCAGTTCACGGCGGGTGGCACCTTCATTACAAGGACTCTTAGGACTCTTGCCGCGGTCACCCGCCGGGTTACTTCTGTCCGGGAGTGCTCGCGGGGAAATAGGCCGAGACTCCGGCGGCATTGGCGGCGATGAGTTTGCCGTTCACGCAGACGAGGTTACCCAGGATCGCACCGGGCTGCTTCACAGGCAGGCGGGTAATGGAAAAATCCTTCAGCGATACGCGAATAATCTCTGCTTTTCCCGACGCCAGAATCGCATCGGTCGTAACCGCCGGCCGGCCGTGGATACCGGTAATCTTCCGTCCCGTCCAGACCTCCTTGCCGGTGGCTGCGTCGATTATGCCAAGCCCTTTACCGGACAGCAGTAATCGTGAACTGTTCACGGCCGTCAGGTCGCGCTGACCTCGACGGTTGATGCTCCAGTCCAACTTACCCGTATCGGTCCGCAGGGCCAGTAGCCGTTTGCCGTCGGCGGGCAGGCATATTACCCTGCCCTTGGTAACTACAATGGGATTGGGCGGATAGGGTAGGCCGGTGTATCCGGTGCGCCTCTGCGCCCATGACCGGTTGATGTTGCTGTCGTACTGGTAGGCCCATATAGCCCGCCCTGTCCAGGCCTCAAATGCGAATATCGCACCGACGTTGGAGGTGACAAAGACCCGTCCATTCGCCACCGCCGGCGGACTGGCCCGGTTCTGCCAGAAGTTCTGGTGCCAGCTGCGCCGTGAGTCCCGTATAGGCATCTGCGCGACTGGCGTCTCCCACAGAAGTCGCCCGTTCTCGGCATTCAGGCACACGAGGTGATGGGCTTCTACGTAATCGACGATGACATACAACCGGCCGGCGACATAGGTCGGTGCCGTCATGAATTTTCCTCCGCGAATAAGGTTGCTGTCGCCTTCGCCGTTGCCGATCCGCCAGAGCAACCGGCCCTGGTTGGCAATCGAAAAAGCCGCTAATATCGAGGTATCAACGAGACTTTGGCGGATCCTTTTCAGGTTGGGGTAATAAGACGCCAGTGGGAACTTGCCTACCGCCAGGACCTTCCCGCCACCGGCCGTTACCGTCCACAGACCACGGTCTTCCACTGTCATGCTGAAGGCGGTGGAGTAGGCGCGCATGACGCCGGATTCTCCGCTGAACAACGGGAACTCGGTCGTCCCCCACAGTTTCCCGCCGGTCAGCAGATCGTGTGCGACGACGCCGTTGGCGGCGCGATACAGTACTGTCCTGCCGACCACTATCGGGTGAATCAGGGCAGGCATGGCCATTTCCTGGGGCTTTTTTCCGTACTGTCTGAAAAGGACCACCCGTCCTTCCCGCATAAAGACGGACAATTTCGTCTTGGGATTAAACCCCCGGCTGAGACTGGCGGTTATCGCCGCCTTGAAGTTAATGTTGGGGTTGTCCCTGAGTTCGCCTCTGGGAACAGTCCAGCGGGGCTGGAGGCTCCAAACGCGCCGCGCCGCGTTCGGGGACCTTTTCAGCACCGGCGGGCACGGACCCATTACCGCCACCGAGTCGGGCGCACCGGCCAGGCAAGGCCAGTCGTGCTGAAGGCGCGTCCCGACAACCGGCGCCGGCTTGGAAAGAACCCGACGCGCAAATGCTGCGACGTTCTGCTCCCGCTCGCCTACAGTCGCGCGAGCCTGCGAATGCTTTTCAATCAGCAGTTTCATCGTCTCTGCCGCTTGGGCAGATTCGCCGGCATAGTGATACGCGACGGTAATCCTCGCCAGAAGCACCGGTTCGTCCCTGCTGCCGAAGGTCGAAAGGACCTTCCTCCAGCAGCGGGCTGCCTGGGACAACTCGCCACGGTCGAACAAGATAGCGCCAAGCAGTTTCAGTGCCTTGTCGCCGTAACTTGTGTGGAGGTATCGGCTGATGATGTCGCGCAGGGCGGACTCGTCGAACTGCTCGGTGGTGGCGGCGCGAAACATCGCCCCTGCCTTGGGATCGTAAAGCGTCCGATACAGCTTTCTGCCCTCCGGCG
>DAOVFI010000681.1 GCA_030673005.1 Planctomycetales bacterium | reverse complement strand
GCCGAGGCGTTGTCCTGTCGGACACGAACCGTCGAGAATGTCCGACGACGACTCGTCACCGAAGGGCTCAATGCCGTGCTGAACCGGAAAAAGCGTGAAACGCCGCCGAGGCCCAAAATCCTCGACGGAAAACAGGAGGCGAAAATCATCGCCTTGCGACTGGGCAAGCCACCCGCTGGGTTTGCCAACTGGTCACTCCGATTGATGGCCAAGCAGATTGTCGAGTTGGAAATCGCAGATTCGATCAGCCACGAAACGGTTCGCGGAATACTAAAAAAAACGGAATGACAAACCGGAAAATACAGTACTGGGTCATTCCACCGGACGCCGACGCCGAGTTTGCCGCGTGTATGGAGGATGTGCTGGAAACCTATGCCCAACCGTATGACGCGGCGGTTCCTGTCGTTTGCATGGACGAGCAGCCGGTGCAGTTAACGAAGGAAACACGAAAACCAATTGCCGCGACGAGGAAACACCCCCAGCGGGTAGATTACGAGTACGAACGAGCGGGCACGGCCTGCATTTTCATGTTTGCCGAACCGTTGTCAGGCTGGCGCAAGGTGAGTGCACGCCCACGACGCACAAAGATTGATTGGGCGTTGGAGATAGAAGAGCTTCTTCGCACTCGTTACGCGGACGCCGAAAAGGTGATACTGGTTTGTGACAACTTGAACACGCATACGCGTGGCGCTTTTTACGAGGCGTTCGATGCGAGAAAGGCCCGCGAACTTGTGCGACGGATAGAATTTCACTACACGCCGAAACACGGCAGTTGGCTGAACATTGCGGAAAATGAATTGAGTTCGCTGACCCGTCAGTCCATTTCGGGTCGTCGGATCGAAAGCATGGAAATGCTACGTACCGAAACATCAGCCTGGGCCGACTTCAGCAACGAAAAACAACGAGGCGTCGATTGGCAATTCACCGTCGAAAAAGCCCGAGTAAAACTGAAGTCCCTTTACCCGAATCTTTAGATTTTACAAAGCACTAGGGGGCGTTCTCAATTAGTCAACCAGACAACGCAGGCGACGAGGTGCAGCATGGCGGAGTACGTTACCGCCAATCGTTCGTACCGCGTCGCAATACGCCGGTAGTTCTTGATTTTCTGAAAGAATCGTTCAATACGATTCCGTTCTCTGTAGGCGGCCTTATCATAATCTCGTTGGACAACTCGATTGGCTTTCGGCGGCACGACAGCTTTGCTGCCGGTCACCTCGATCGCTGAAAGAATCGCATCGGCATCGTAGCCCTTGTCAGCGATCACCACATCGGC
>DAOVFI010000559.1 GCA_030673005.1 Planctomycetales bacterium | reverse complement strand
GCGGATGAGTCCAATTTGATCTCCGCCGTGAGTATCGCGGATGATAAGTCCGTCCGCGATATAGGTCCTGTCGATGTCTTCGGGTGCGTGAGAGAGAATTTCGTATACGCTCTGGATTCCACCGCGATAAGTCCGCATCGCGAGGCAGGGTGTTTCGCTCGAGACGGAGGCGATTACGGTTTTTTCTTGGCGCTCGTTTTCGCCGGGGATAACCGTCAGTTCGGCGACGCGTTCAAAGGTGACCAGGCCCGGCCCTTGCGCGTCGCGCTTGGCGTCAGGCTTTTGGGATGGTTTGATTTTCTTGCTGCGTGGCATAATTCACCTCTAGATATGTGCCTTGGACCTTGTCGGCGATCTTCCTGATCTGGATGATATTCTCTTCCATGTCTTCGCCAAGTGCGGCGGAGATATCGTCATCGGTGCGCCAACCTAAACGGCGGGCAATTTCGTTGCTCTGGGCCTCGGACATGGGGTCCACCCAGGGCCAGCGGCGGCCGTGCCATTTGTGAGCGGCATACTTGGCGTAACGAGACAGCGGCAGTTGCGTGCGGGGCGTGGAGAGGTACATGCCGAGCCAGCGGAGGTAGACGCGGGTCGTCAGGTGCGCGATGTAATAGGCCTGATCATCCATCCAGATATCCTGCTCGGTGAGCTTGCCGTCCCGCAGGCTGGAGTATGTGACACCCTCCAGGTCGTTTCCGAGCGCGTTGTAGCCGACGTTCGCACCCGAGGCGATACCCCGGAGCATAGCTTTACGAAATTCCGGCATTGCCTCGTTCGGCCGGCTCGGCTTATCGGCCTTCCTGGCCCAGCCGTGCGGAAGGACTTCATCCTCGCCGGGTTCGGAATCAATCAGCGAATCGCTGACGGTCTTTTGACTTGCGGGGGTCCCTTCGGTTCCGAGCGGCGCCTCATACGTACTGACTGTGTTGGCTGCGCGGCGTGCGGCGGTCAGCTCGGCCATTTCGTAGGCGTCGAGCATATGGAGGCGGGTCATAATTGCCTGCATGCTGGCAATGCCGCGGGCCTGGTCTTCGGTTTCCTCCCGCATCAGGTGGATGATTTCGGAGGCGGGCAAAACTTCGTGGTCGGTCTGCGTGAAAGCCCACAAATAATCGGGGGTGATGAGGCGCGTACCGGTCGGTTTTTTCAGAAACCAATAGTGGGTCGGACGGCCCCACGTGTCCATCTGCACGCCGTTCACGATTGCCCCGCCGCCTTTGAGTTCCTTCGTCAAGCGGTAATCCAGGAGCATCGGATTAATGGCCTTCAGGGAAAACGCGAACGGGTTCTGCGGGTAGTTGTGCCCCGGCAGTATCCGTATCAACGCCTCACCATCCCGCCACACCGAGCGGACGGCGAGGTTGCAATGATCCCGAAAGGTACGCTTGCCCGCGGCGTCGCAGTAGTAGGGGCTTCGGCCCCAGGCATTGAACGCCGCGCGCAATTCGTCGGCGGCCCCCTGGTCAACCGTCCCGTTCGGGTCCATCGGCGTAGGCACGAACCGAAAGCCGGCGGCCCCGACCGTGTTAACCTGCGCAAGCCGGAGCAATCGCAAAACATAGGGATTGTTTTTTGCGGATTCCCGACAGCGCCCGACGATTACGGGAAATTGCGTGGCAACGGTGCGGGGAGAATATCCGCCGGCCTGTTTCCAGTCGGCGTAAAGTCGGCCCGTGTCGGCACCGTCGTAATCTCGCAGGACGCGGACAGAGGTTTTCCGTGGTCGTCTGACCGGTCGCCGAAGC
>DAOVFI010000305.1 GCA_030673005.1 Planctomycetales bacterium | reverse complement strand
CTTCGGCGGTAAGGTTCAGGTAAAACGGCTCGGCCCCGGCGAAAACGGCGGCAGAGTTATATACCGGATACCCCGGCCGGGGGACAAGAACCACCTCGACCGGATTCACAACCGCCAGCGGCAGATGCGCGATTGCGTCCTTCGAGCCGATGGAGGTGATAATCTCGGCCGTCGGGTCCAGTTCGACGCCGTAGCGCTTCAGCATAAACGCCGCCGCCGCCCGGCGAAACTGCGGCACGCCCTCGTCGAACGGATAACAATGATTGGCCGGGTCGCCGACAGCCTTGCGCATGGCCTCGATAATGAACTCGAACGTAGGCCGGTCCGGGTCGCCCACGCCCAGGTTAATCACATCGCGCCCGGCTGCGATGGCCTCACGCTTCGCCCGGTCGATCTCCACAAACAAATACGGCGGCAACGCCTTCAAACGGTCCGATTTTTCCCAATTCACCAGAATTTATTCTCCTATCCACGATCATCGCGGCTGGACTCACACCCCTCTTACAAACTAACGGATCACAATCAGAGAACCCCTCCCATAACAAGTCCTATAATCGGGCCAAGTAAAAGGACACGAAGTATGCAACTGGCAATGACTATGGCCATTGCACCAAACCAATCGACGTCAAACCACTTGACCATCAGTGTCCAGAAGACCACCGCCCCCACGATCAATGAAACGAAAACGTTGACCGGAGTCAGTACGACATCAACGAAGTTGCCGCACAATGAGACAACCGCCAGTTTCCACATGGTTTCCGGCCAAGGAGGCATTGAAAACTCCGCAATCTTCCTGGCGACTGGAATGATAAACATAAGCGAACCCCAGGAAATGACAGTTCCGATGATACAGGCCACAACGTATTCCATAATCTCCTCTTTTATAAAATGCCGCCAAAAGGCAAACGCGCCACGGCGTGTCTTCGACTGGTCCATGGAGTCGCAGATGCCTTTTCTTCATACGACTAATGCAAACGCGAATTTATCCAGAAACGGGCATTGTAGCAATCCGTACCGGCAGTACAAGAGCACTTGCGATTTTTACTCAAACTGTGTTGGGTTTTTCCTTGACAAATTTTGTGAAATAATCTATCCTGTCTATTAACAAGCCGCCCGGAGAGCCCCGGGCAGAGCGAGGGTTTTTTTATAAGGATGAGTAATTTCCCTTTTTCCCTCGTTTTGGTCTATCGGCCTGCCATGAGCAGTGTCGAACGGCCTGCCATGAGCAACGTCGAATGGCCTGGCTTGTCATAACAATCTCGCTTCGTGAGAGTTGGAGGTTTGCACCGCTTTGCCGCACCGGCGCCCCGAGGGTCGTCGGCAGAATCGCTCACCGCGGCATGTACCTGATTGAATGAAGTACGGGCTCTTGGTCTGTAAACCGTTATCGGAAAATGCGGATACAGTTCAAGTGCATGTAAAAGGTGCATGTTGGTCAACATGGCAGATGAAAGGAGAGCGAGCATGAGAGCGGGAATGAGGCGGATTTTTATCGTTGTTGCGGTTGTTTTGTGTGTTTGTGGCAGTTCCTTCGGCGCAACGTATCTCCAGGGCGTCGGCGGCGATCACGCCCGGTCTTTCAAGCACGATCGCTTCTATTCGGGGTCCGACAAGGACTTCCACGCCGAGGCCTACGATTTCTCGGGTGTGGGCCGGGGCAGTTGGCTTACGATGATCTCCCCGAGGTACTTCGTCAGCGCAGCCCACGCCGCTCCATCCTACGGCGCGACCGCGACTTTCTATGAAGGCAACACCACCTCGTCCGGTCAGCACCAATACAAAGTTGACAATTGGGGGTTCCAGACAAGATACGAAGATGGAGGTTCCTACTCCGACCTCTGGCTTGGAAGGCTTACCGCCGACATCCCAGCCGAAGACAATATCACCTACTACCCGGTTCTCGTTTTGGGTTCCGAGTCAGACTATATCGGTCGGGAGATATACGCATACGGCAACCCGAATCGCGTCGGGCGTAATCATCTCGACTGGATTTACAAAAGCTACTGTAGTGGCAAAGAAGGTCGCGTCATGGCGTTTGATTTTGACGAGGCCGAAGGCTCCGGCATGGGTGAAAGCGAATGTTACATGATGAGCGGCGATTCCGGCGGCCCGAGTTTCATCGCATGGAACGGCGAACTGGCGCTGGTGGGCATCCACTGGTGGAATTACGGCAGCAGTCCGCCTTATGACGGCAAGCGTTCCGGCGATTCATTCGTGCCGTACTACGTTGACCAGTTGAACGCCAACATGGAGTTCGGCCAGAGCGTTACAATCGTCCCGGAGCCGACCGGCGTGACTCTGCTGGTCCTGGGCGCTCTTATAACGACTGTCCGCCGGCGACGCCGTCGGTGCAAAACATAACGCCAGTCCCGCCGGCCCGTGGTGAAAGTGCTTCGAAAGGCCGGAGCACGGGATCTCCATTCATTCACCAACTTTTATTGAGGAGAACCCAGATAGGTTTATTTGGATTCGGAGAATTTACTTGACTTAATGTGAACCAGCGTTATAATATAGATAATTGGTAGTCATCCTCGCTCTCCTCGCTTGCAGGGTAGTTTCCTCGCTTCGGTTAACCGCACTCGCATCCTCGCTACCGACGTGCCCAAACAAAAGGATGGAAAGGATATGCTTACAATGTACCGCAGAATCACAGTCTCGCTGTATGTCATCATGGTCCTGTCGCTTCTGGTTTCAGCGTCGTCCCGGGCAGATCAGACTTACTGGCGTGGTAACCCGGCCGGACCGGGCGGCTGGTTCGTCGATACGAACTGGTCCGCCGGAGTGCCCGGTTTCGAGGACGTCGCCTGCATCTACAACGGCGGCACGGCAGTGATCGCTCGCGGCCACGCCGAAGCCGGACAACTCAATATCGGCACTGTCCTCCAGCCGGCATACGCCGAAGAAATAAAATCGGTCCACCCCTGGCCGGGGACAGGCGCCGTCTGGCAGATAGGAGGGACCGCCGCGATCAAAGGCAATATCTTCCTGAGCGGTTCGCTCCGCAGGCCCGGTTCGTATGTCCTTGCGCGCGGGCGGTTGTCGGCACGCAACATCGTCGTAGGACGCGGCTCCGGCAGCGGGCGATTCACCCAGTTCGGCGGCGTCAACCGCGTCGAACGGGAACTAAGAGTGGGTGACCTGCGGCGAACCGTCTCATCCTCACCGCAAGCCGACCTGAAATCATCACTCGGCGTGTACAGGCTGCTCCGTGGGCGGCTCATGACGGGGCAGACTTCCGTCGGCGTTGCCGGGCGGGGACGATTCGTCCAGAACGGCGGCGTCCACAGGGTCAAAGACCTTCTGGCAATCGGCGGCCCGCAGCCATGGTTGATGTGTGAGGCCGTTCCTGTGCCGATCGATGAAATCGGCGAGCCGGTCATACTCGACGGACCGGAATGGGCGGGCGAGGTCGTGGAGACGCCGCTTTGGCCCCATATTGCAATACCGAAACCCCCGCCGTCAAAGGGGAGGTATGTACTTCGCCGCGGCCGACTGGTCACACGCCGCCAGGAAATCCGGCGGACGGGCGCTATGAAGCAGACCGGCGGGAAAAACAGGGTCGCATACCTGGCCGTCCACCGGGGCGGGCGATACGACTATCTCGGCGGCCGGCTCAGGATCAACGCCGGTCTCGACCTCG
>DAOVFI010000115.1 GCA_030673005.1 Planctomycetales bacterium | reverse complement strand
GCAAACATTGAATATTCGGGAATTGGAAACTTTGGCCAACAGGATACCGCCTCGCTGGAAGACCGGTTTAGCGACAGGGACGCCGTCACTCTTCAGGTGAAAATCCGCCAGTGTGATATTCTCGATGTAGTCCGCCTTCATCGCGGGGTCGCGCCCAAGCCTCTGGACCGCCCTGCCGCCTCTGGTTTCATCGAGAACCCAGGCATTATCTTCGAAGGGGGTAATTTGTATCATCACCATCTTACGATCGGTGCGGAGGTGAGTTTTACCAATACCGGTGCCCCTGATTGTTATATTGCCTCTCTTGACGATCTTAATCGGGGCGGTCAGTTCCCACGTCCCGCCGAGAAGTTCCACGATCCCGCCTTCGGCGGGCAGCGAATCTATCGCCTTTTGAATTGATTTGCCCGGTTTGACCGTTTTGATTGCAGAGGTCGTAACGCTCCAGGTTACCTCGCCCCTGCCTTCGGCGCCGGCGATGCCAGCCGTTATGTTCCAGACGCCCTTTTTTGCCGGCACGGTCCAGGTGAACGAGCTGCCGTCAGCCTTTTTCCGGATCGAACGATTTACCCGCCAGCGGTATTGACCTTGGCTGCTCGTTTTCATGCTGAATTTGATCTTTTCGCCGGGCCTGGCGAGGAACATGAGTTTATCGTTGTTGGTTTTCGAGTTTGTCCATAAAGCGATTTTTATCTTCTTCGGCACTCCGACAGCCCCGGCCTCCGCTGCCGTCAGTAATACCGCTGCACACACCAAAACCACCTTGATTTTTGCTGTAATCATCATTTCCTCTCATTGTTCTCTTGCAACCGTTCTCTTTGGGATCTCACTTCAGTCTTTCGAGCAGTTTTAATGCTTCGGCCGTTACTTTCTCGCCGGCGCCGGGCGCGATGCAGCACGGGCCGACCTCGTGCCCGCCGGCGGCGTATTCGTCCCGCTTGAGCAGGTGATAGTAGTAACCGTTCGTAACCGTCAGCAGCAGCAATTTCTTCGTCGGGGCTGATTTCTTGATGTCGAATCCTATCGAGACGTTCACCTCGTTCGGGATGCTCAGCAACGCTACGTCACCCAGCATGATGGCCTGGATTTCCAGCGAAAGGCTCTCGCAGCCGGGGATCAGGTCGTCGTAACCGACGGCGCAGTCCAGCGGGGCTATCTCCTGCGTCAAGGCCCTTGCGTCGCGGAACTTACCGGCCTCGACGGCAGCGGACAGTTGCCGGTTCTTATCTTCTCGTATCTGCCGAATTTGACTGAGCGGTGGGAACTTCCTTGTCTCAACCTTTACCTTGGCGCTTTCGATTTTCAGGCCGTTTTTTTCGACTGGTTCGGCGTCTTTAATTGCCTTTATCACACCTGAAGCCAGTGTCATTCCGATCCTTTGTGCTTAGGCGAAAACGCCTTTGGCCGAGGAGCGATAAGGTCTCACGTCGCCGCAGCAGCCCTGGGTGTACAGGCATATCGCCCCGGTGGCCTGCTCGACCAGCCCGGAGCAGTAACCCGGAAAACCGGCAGAGATGAGCAGCGGCGCCGGCGGCGAACACGCCACGGCGTGGCAGCCGAAGTTGACCAGAACGCCCAGGGGTTTGCCGTCGGCGTCCTCGACAGTGATGACGCCCATGTCCGGGTCGATTGGCCCGTCCGGGACGCCCAGCGGCGCGTGCGCCTCCGCCTCATCCGGCGTCATGCCCCATCGGACGTATTGCGCCCGGACGGCGGCGGGCATTTCGGGCGTGTTGCCGATGAGCGGGAAAACGCCTTCGGGGACGCTTTTGCGACGGTTGTAACTTATGCCGGTCATCGGCGTGGTGGAAAAGGTGAGCCTGGCCGGACCGGCGTTCGCCGCAGCGGCGGCGGCCGCTTCGCCGACCATGGCGGGCAGGGCGGCAACCCACGGATCAATTATCTGTCTCTGACGCTTCATCGGTGAGGGCATATTCGCACTCGCCCAGAACGCCGGACCCTGGTGCGAATGTGTGGCGCTGACCATGACATTGGCGGCGTCGATACCCGCGGCGGCCTCGACGGCGGAGCGGATCTTCACGTAGTCCCCGCCGGGCATCGGCCAGAAAAGGTCCAGCGAGACGATAGCGACTTTCCGCCCGCCGGACTCCAGCACCATTACTCTGGCCCAAAGGTCGTCGTGGATGCCTTCGGAGATGCGGTAGCCGTGACCGGTGAAGGGTATCCCCACCGGCGGTGTTATCCTGACCTTGCCGGTACCGACCATTAACTGTGACGTCTTTGCCATTATTATGAGTCCTTTTTGATACACAGGGATGCCAAGTAGTCTGCGATTTCTAAAATACTGAGTGCCGGCGCGCTTATCCGTCTAGCAATTGTGCAAAGAGAATAGGAACCTCTTAAAACCGTTTATATCGTGGCGCGGGCGTCCCGCCCATGCGTTGCAGGGCCGCCTTGACCTTGTAAATTCGGCATATCATGACCGAGACCTACCTGCCGGTAGGCAGGCGGTCGTGAGACGCACGGGCGAGACGCCCGTGCCGCGACCGGTAACCTACCCTACTTTCCGTCCAGCTTGACGATGATCGTGCGGACCGGCTTGTTCGGGTCCGCGCGGCGCCAATCCTGGCCGGGGTTGACGCCGGTAACGACTTTTGTCTTGCCGTTCGCCTTGACTGTAATGCGGTAGGTGAATTCCTTTTTCCCGCCGGCGTTCCGGACGAAGTCGGTCAGAACGAGCGTATTTTTCGCATCCTTTGGCCTCGGCGTGTGTCCGTCGGCGCCGGTGGTCGTGGTGCGCCTTGTCGTGTAGGAAATCTTTCGCGGGATGACGCTTTCGTTCAGATACGAACTGTTTCCGCCGCCGTGAGGCTGGAACTCCCGGCAGTTCTCGGCAGGGAATTTGAAATCATCGACTTCGTTGCGGACAGTAACTTTAGCGCCGGCAACGGGCTTGCCCTTCGTATCGACCACGCGGACGTCGAGATAGTATTTCGGTGCGATGCCCGCGCCTTTGTCGGCGGCAAGTTTGGCGAACTTGCAGTTAACCAGCCCCAGGACGCCGGGATTTTTGCCATTACCGACTGCCTTTACAGCGCCTTTGCCGAAGTCGGAGTTATAGACGTTCAGACGTGTTGTATCGCCGTGCAGGATAAATACCGTATCGACCGGTTTGTCTTTCCCTGTGATTGTAACGCCGTCGAATTTCCACTGCCCATACGCCATCGCCGGTATCGGTATCCGCAGCACCTTGTCGTGCATTTCCAGACGGGCGTCTATCAGAGATATATCAAACGGACGGTCCAGGTTATAAGTTGCGTTTGCGATGCTGCTTTTCCGGATCCGAATTGTTCCGTTGGGTTTGACATGAATTAATCCGCCCGCAGGATCGAACCTGAGCGTATCTCCCTCCAACACAAGGTCCGCACCGCCTTCAACCGTTATCCCGGTGGCGCAAACACCATGCCTGTCGATCCGATCATACCGGAAGGCCTTCGGGGTCTTGAGGGTTTCGACGATTTCTTTCAGGCTAACTTCGCGCCCGGCGATGCTGATGCCTTTACCCTCAGTCAATTCCACTCTTTTGGTCGGGAAGAGGTATCGTCCTTCGTATGCCTCGACGCCATCGACGTAGAGCGTGTCCTTGGGATATCGGTCCGGCTGGTAGCGCGACAGGCCGATGTATATCGAGACGCCCTCTTTCCAGGTCTTTCGTGCGGTTTTTCCGCGGAATTTATGGACGCCGTCGATGAAGCAATATATCTCGCCGTCCTTTGTGCGGATGATGGTTACTTCGTGCCAATTTTTATCGACGGGGAATTTTTGATCGTTGTCGAACTTGCTGGCCCCGACTCTGAAGGCCTGGAAACCGTCGCAGGCGACTGCGTACCAGAACGGATAGCAGTAGTACCCGCCGACGTGTGCGTAATAGAACCGCAGGTGGGTCTTTCCGCCCTTCATTTGAGCTTTGCCGTTGGGGAAGCGGTAGCGGAATTTCCACGTGCCATACTCGATGGCGGTCTTGTTGCGGAGAAAGACCATCAGGTGGCGTTTATAGTTCGGCACGGGCGCCTCTGCCGGGGCCTGGACGAAGCAGCCGGAGCAGTCCGGGTCGGCGAATTTCTTTGCCCATTCGCCGGCGGACCGGCCCCACTTGCCGCCGGGCAGGTAGCCCCACAATTCCTGCCACTCGGTCCACGCAGCCGACAGCGCCCACGTGCCCCACTTTGGCAGCGGCCTGCCCCACGGGTCGCGGCCTTTGCGCTTGGAATACTGCTTGTCGGTGAAATAATCGAAAAACGTCGGGGCCTCTTTCTTCGACAGCGTCGAGACGACCCACTCGGCGTGGACCTCGCCGCCTTTGGTGTCGCGGGCCGTTACGTGAACCTCCCAGATGCCCTTTTCGTTCGGGACGGTCCAGAAGAGGCTGTTCGACTTCAGGCGGATATTGGGCGGATTTTTTGTAACCTTTTTATTGACCGTCCATTCATTGATTGGTGCGCCCTCGGCCCGGACGGAAAACGTGATCTTCTCGCCCGGCTTGACCAGGAACATCGTCTTGTCGTCTTTGGTCCTGGAGTTTGACCATCCTTCGAGTTTCGGGGCCGCCGATGCAACGACAGACAAACAACACACAACCAGAAAAACAGACATTGCTTTTGCTTTTTTCATTCCATTTATCCTTTGTAACAGTTCAGCGGTTTGCAGAAATCAGCCGCGTTATCGGTGTTTTTCTCAGTTTTATCTCAGGCCCGAAGGGCCGACGGACAGTAGCCGGGGGCGTCAGCCCCCGGAAAAAGGCCGAAAAAATTCAGTCCCGAAGGGACGTTGGAAAGAGCGTATGACGAGCGTTGCCTATGCGCGAGTTTTCCGACGCCCCTCTGGGGCTGGAGTTGTTGTACAACCGGCGTCCGTGGGCTGACGCCCACGGCTACCATCCTTTGTCCCTTCGGGACTGAGCAATTATCATCCGGGATAAGTTGCGATGTAGTAATAGTTACCATCCTTTTTCTCATTTTATTACCACCTTTACTGTCTTTGCATTTTTCCGCCCGTCCGGGCGATACCATGACGCGTCGGGGTTGACGCCTCCGACACTGACTCCCCTGCCGTCCGGAGTTGAAACTTTGACGGTATAGGTGAACTCCCTCTTCCCGTCTTTGTCCTGGACGTAATCGGCGACGATCCACTCGCCGCCGGCGCCTTCGGCGGGATAGGCCTTATCGTCGTTATCGTTGATGACTGTAACCTTCGCGTCGGCGATGTCCTTGCCGTCGGCATCGACCACCTTTACTTTGAGGTAATACTTGACCACCGCACGGGCCTGGTCGGTCGGGACGACGATCTTCACGCATTTCGCGTTGACCAGCCCCACTGTGCTTTCACATTCGGCGGGCCTGGCGTAACCGCGGATTCGATAGCCCTTGCGAACGACGATGTTTTCGTTCTCGGCGTTGATGTCATAGAGGTTGAAAGACTTATAATCTGCGTCGTTGGCGAAGAACGTCAGGCCCAGCGGCGATTTCTTGCCGCTGAACGTCAGGCCGCGGACGTTGAATCCGTTGGTCTTGTCGCCGAACAGTCCCATCCAGAAGCCCTTGGGGCCCTTGAATCTGTTGCGGATGCCTCTGGCCGCTCCGCCGGGGTAATCCTTTCGCCCGTACAGACGGTTGTATTCGGCCGTATCGACTTCGTGGATGTTGGTGAACTTCGTATCGGTGATGTCCACCTGCATCGGGCTTGAGATGAACATGTAAGCGCAATTGTTAATCGTCGAGCCGTTCAGCAACAGCGTGCACATCCCGTGATACCACAGGTTGCTGATGTACGACGGGCCTGTGTATCGCGGAGCGTGTATCGGCCCGCAGCGGTAGCCGAAATGCGTCATCCCGTCCAGCCGCCAGTTGAAGTGGTGATCGTTCGCGGTGGTTATCGTGCTGTTTTTGACGTTCAGCGTCGAGCCGAACATCACGACGAATTCGTGCTGCCCGTCGGTCTTACAGTCGAATTTCAGCGTCTCGCCGTCGAGGACCAGTTCGGCGCCTTCGTTTATGACCAGGTTGGTCGAGCAGACGGCGGTCTTGGTCTTTCGGTCGTAGCGGAACAGATGCCTGTGCCTTCGCGTCATATTTGCGATGTCCCTCAGCCGGACGCCCCGGCCGTCGATTACGAGGCCTTCTTTCAGAACCGGCAGATACGTAACATATTTAGGGTGTCTATTGAGGCTGTAACGGGAGAAGTTTATCGCCACAGGCTTCGGCGGGACCCTGAAGAGAGTGGGCCTGCGGTCCAGGTCGAACCAGCGTTCCGCTTCGACCGGCCCCATCCTGCGCCAGGCCCAGTCGTGGATGTACTGGCCGCAACGGACACTTTTGGGCGGGAAGAGGTATTTGTCGCGATAGACCTCGATCGTGTCGATGCACATCACGCCGGTCGGGTCGCGGTCCGGGCGGAAGTGGGCGAGTTTTATGCTCAGCGAGGCGCTTTCTTTGCCGCGCAGTTCCCTTCCGCGGAACTGGAAGATCCCGTCGGCCCAGGTGAAGAGGCCCCCGTCGGGCGTGCGGATGATCCTGACTTCCTGCCAGAGTTTGCGGACCGGTCCCCAGCCGATGTCGTGGTCGATGCGATTTTCGTGTCCGACGCCGGTGTAATTGTGGCTGTCCTCGGAGCGGGTGTACCAGAACGGCGGCATGTCTTCGACGGCGTTGATGAAGCAGAACCGCAGGTGCGTCCACCCGCCGTTGGTGTCGTAACGCGACGCCGGCAGGAGGAATTTGAATATCCACGTGCCGTAGGTTATGTCGGATGGCAGGTACAGCGTGGAGTCGATGTTGCCCTCGTCGTCCGGCGCGCCGACCGAGGCCGTCTGGAGGAAGCGCCGGCTCGGGTCGGGTCGCGGCTGGTCGCTGACTGTGTACCAGTTCGGCGGCGTCCGCCCCCACGGGTCCGTCTCGGCCCGCCGGTCGAATTTAGCATCGGTAAAATACTCGAAAATCTCCGGCGCTTCGGACTTCTCCAGCGTCGAGACGACCCATTCAGCGTGGGCCGAACCGTCCTTGTTGCTGACCGTAGCGTGAATCTCCCAGATGCCTTTTGTCCTCTTCGGAACCGTCCAGGTCAGCGTATCGCCCGCAGCGTCCTTGACGACCTTCTTGTTGACTTCCCAGACGTACTTCTCCGCGCCGGAGGCCTTGACGTTGAAGACGACAACCTGATCCTTGTCTTTGTCCTTGTCCTTGCGCCTGCGCCCGACGTATTCGATCTGGTACATCCTGTCTTTCGGGCCGGTCTTGTTGAGCGTCTTACAGCCTGTCGACGACCAATCCCTTATCACCGGCGTCGCTAAAGCGAGCCGG
>DAOVFI010000371.1 GCA_030673005.1 Planctomycetales bacterium | reverse complement strand
GACGCCGAACAGAACAACAACGAGAACCTCGACGACCTCGCCACCGCACAGGACATCACCCATTCCGGCACGGCACTGGGGCATTTGCGTGGAATGAAAAACCGTCTCTTCCTATCCGATAATAAGCATATTTACGAGATGAACCCGATTACAGGCGAGATACTCAACAGTTACTCTTCTTTAATCGAAACTTACTACAACCACGGAGGACTTGCCTCCACGAGATCCACTCTGTTCGTTGGCGGGGATTCATGCAGGATCAAAGAACTCAACGCTGATACAGGCGAGTATATACGCGAGATCTATGTGAATGTTTACAATCACCGTGGGTTGGCCTTCCTGAACGATGAGATATACGTTCTCCTTCAAGAAAAAATCCAGGTTTATGATTACGACACGGGCGAAATGAACCGTGTATTGGACGTCCCTGAATTGCGAAATGCCGATGCCCTGGCCGCATCCGAGTCGGCTTTATACGGCATTCGCATCAAGACACTCTATCAGGTTGATCCATTGACCGGCGACGCGACAGAACTGGGTCAACTGGATGGAATCCAACTTGCTTATGGTTTGGGTATCCTCGGTAATGAACTTTTTGTGGTCGATTATTCATCGGAAGACAAACTTAACGTCTATAACCTTTCTGACCTGACCTGGAAGAGGACAATCGCTACCCGGAGTTATGCAGGTGTCGGCGCCGACGGCGGCTTGGGGGGGCACGACTACTACAGCGTCCAGGCCAACGCGGGCGACGTGTTGACGATTACCACGTCCACGCCGGGCGACGGGCCGTTCGATTTCGCCAACGATCTCGACCCCGCCGTCGAACTGTACGATCCGAGCGGCGCGATTGTGGCGTCCGACGACAACGGCGCCGACGACGGGCGGAACGCCCAACTGACCTACGCCGCCCCGGTCGGCGGGACCTACACAGTGCAGATTTACAACGTCGCCGGCAGCGGCCATTACGTCCTCAACGTCGGCGGACACACCGGCTCTCCCGCCGATTTCCGGGTGGCCGAAATCGACCTGCCCGACGGAACGCTGCTCGGCGAGGTCCCGACCCGGATCACCGTGGATTTCAGCGACCCGGTGTTGCTGACCTCCCTTGGCGCAGGTTCGGTGCGTGTGGACGGACAGGCGGCTGTCCGAATGACCGTCATCGACGCCGATACGGCCGTCTTCGACCTGCCCGCCGGTCTGGGCCATGGCCTGCACGAAATCCTGGTCGCCTCCGGGGCGGTCCGGGACCTTCAGGGGACTGCGATTACCGAGTTCAGGAGCCAGTTCACGGTCGATCTGATAGCGCCGCGCATCGTGGAGTCCTCCATCCAGCAGGGTCAGACCGTTCTGACGGGCGACCGGACGATCGCTATCCGGTTCGACGAGGCGCTGCTGGAGACGCAGCTCGACGCGGAAGACTTCTCCCTCGTCAGCGAGTTCAACGGTTCGTTCGAGCCGTCGGCCTGGTCGTACGAGGCGGTTACCTCCACGCTCACGCTGGAGTATTCCGACCTTCCGAAGGACAGATTCACACTGACGCTGACCAGCGGCGACGGGGCGATCGAAGACCTCGTCGGGAACGACCTGGACGGCGAGGCGCTCGAATGGCCGATTCCGCCTTACCTATCCGGCGACGGCGTAGCGGGCGGCGACTTCGTGCTGGACTTCCAGACGGACGTCCTGATAGCGGAGTTCCCCGCGTTGCAGGCAGTTGACCCGCTGGGCAGCCTGATCTACAGCGGCCAGGTAACCGGCGAGTTGTACAGCCTCGGCGACCAGGACATTTACACGCTGAACCTGGAAGACGGAGAGATGATTTCCGTTGTCGTTCATCCCGACCGGGACCTTAAACCGACGGTCTCACTCGTTGATCCGGCAAACCAGCAGATAGCCGAGGCTGCGGCGGCCGAGGTCGGGACCGACGCCGTTGCGAACAACGTTACCATTGCGGCCCGGGGCGTGTACTTCCTGGTGGTTGCCGGGGCCAACGGGACAGACGGCACTTATACCGTCGAGGTGGTGCTGAACGCCGCCGTCGAAACCGAATCGCACGACGGGCCGACGAACGACGACCTCGCCTCCGCACAGGACCTCGATGCCTCGGCTGTCGATATCGGCGGCGGCGCCGACAGGCTGGCCGCGATGGGCGGCATCGGCATAGTTGCCGGTGCGGACTTCGAGACGGGCAGGCTGGGACCAGGTTGGTCAATGTATGCCTCGAACGTGGATGGAATCATTGAAGTTACCGACGAGTGGGGCGCCGCGTTCGGAAGCGGGGCGCTGCTGATGCTAGGCCGTTATCCCGCAATTGTCAGTAACTATTCGCTCAAGGAGGCAGTCTGGACGCTGGACTTGTCGGGTTTGACGGACACGCGTCTGACCTTCTGGCACGCCGGTGGATTAGGCTACCAGAGCATAAACCCCGTGTACGAAGACTTCGTCGGTCACATCAACGGCGACACCGTCGCCATCAGCGACGACGGCATCAACTGGCATCCGGTCTGGATTCCCGGCACCCCGCTGGGAACGACTATTTCTCCTACCGGCTGGTACGAGTACACAATCGATCTGGCGGACGAAGCGGCCAACGCGGGCATGACGCTCGGTCCTGACTTCCGAATCAAATTCCAGGATTACGGTGAGCGCAACCATGAACGTCTGTGGGACGAGACTGTTATTTCTATTCCCGATGCAGCCGATATCTACCGATTCGACCTGGACGCCGGGCAGACGGCGACGATCGGTGTGAATTCGCTGAAGGTCGGCGATGCGCAGGTTGAACTGCTGGACGCATCGGGGACGCTCCTGGCGGTCGGTCAAACCGGGACAACGAACCTCGACCAGGTAATCAGCGATTTTAAAGCACCGACCGACGGAACATATTACCTCCGCGTTACGGGCGATTCCGGGGCTGAGTATTCGCTGGTCGTTACCCGAGGAGCGGACCTCGACACCGAGTCGAACCATCGCCTTGAATCC
>DAOVFI010000538.1 GCA_030673005.1 Planctomycetales bacterium | reverse complement strand
GGCGGAAATGCCTTGCAGTGCGACAGAAGTGCCTTTACCCCCGGTGGCGGCGCCGAGGAGTTCCTTGGCGCCCCGGCTTATGCACCCGCTCGTTAGCGCCATAACGCCGGTCAACAGAATAACCATTGTAATTCGTCGGTTCATAATTCATCCTTTCCAGAGTTATAGTTCGTGGGTGTGCAGGCACACCCTACAACTTTTTTAGAATTCAGATTGCCGTTTCGCCGCGTTCGTCGAGGCATACTAAGCACATTCGCCGGTCGGGTCAAGTTCCACTTGTGGTGGTTGTTGTCCTGGTTGTAGTTGCAGTGGCAGCGCGTGTCGTGGTTGACGTTTGCGGCAGGATACGGAACAACCGCCAGTGCCGTCCCCATTTCCTATTCGGCGGTGCAATTTCCTTTAGTCTGTTTAGCGTCTTTGGGGTTTTATCGTTCGAAGTTTGTTCCGTTGCCGCTGCGGGTATCAGGATATATGTCGGCGCCTGCGTCGAGCAGAACGTTTCTGCGAATCGGATGATTTGCTCGGGCCGGGCGATTTCAGGACATGTCAGGAGTTTTCGCTGGGCCTGTAGCGTTTCGTGCCAGGCCTTTAGTCGCTGGGGGGCGAGGTGGAGCAGGTATGGTAGATCGTCCGGACCGGCCAGTATTGATCGGCGTCCGTAGAGGCGGATTTCCGCATGGCCGGTCAGGAACAATGCTTCTTTGCCGGTATTCTGACCGACCCAGGTTGCGATTTCGCGGAGTTCGGCATCCCTGACGAGGCGTATGTTGTGTCTGGCGGTTTCGGAGGCTTCCTTGCCGGACGTCTCGGCGACCATGTCCCGGACCATGTGTCGGATCGGGCGGGTGTTGTAACTCGAGCCGAGGTACACTGCCGCAAAAAGTCCCGCAGCCGCCCGCACCCATGCCTGATGCGTTCGCGCCATCCTCAACAAGTGCACAAGTGCATGAGCCGCCAGGACGTACAAGGCAAGCATAACCAGTCGAAAGGCCCCGAACAGATATATCACGGGTGACGGCCCGAAGACGTTTCCAAACCACCATGCCGCCAGTTGCATCAGTCCGTACAGGCCGAAGGCCGTGAATATCGCCGCCGCCGGTAGCCATAACCAGCCACCCGGATCGACCGCGCGATACCGGCCCGCCCGACCAAGGACTATCGCCGCCGGAGCAATAAGCACGCCGGCAACAGGCAGCCATCGCAGTGCCTCGGTCAGAATGCCGGGATAAAGGACGTTCATCCCGCCGTGTTGGAGAACGTCCCGGACGGTCTGCCAGGCCACCGGCGTCAGAATGACTCCGGCTGATACGAAGGTATCGTAATAATAATAAATTGCAGGTGATGCGCCGATAGTGGCCGCCGACAGCGACGCGAAGCCGATCTCACAGGCGCGCCCTTTAAACCGGCCCAGCCCCAACAGGGCGACAAACATGACGATGGTAAGGTTGACAGCGGAGGCCAGGTGGATGTTGCCGCACAGCCCGGCAACGAAAAACACGCCAAGCACCGACCATCGCTTGTGCAGACGGATGAACGCCAGCGCCAGCAGCGGTATGAAGGCCAGGTACAACGACGCCGGCGTAACCGCAAAGAGCGGACCCATGCCCCAGAAAGGGCGCCTTGTCGAGAAGATGGCCATTGATACCGCTGCGACCAAAGTTGCCGCCGAAGTGCTGTGTGTCTGGCGGTACAGCAGGACGTACATTCCCAGCAGGTAGAGCAGCAGCATTCCGGTGCATATCAACCGCAATGCGTTAATCGGTTTGTCCGGCCCGACGAGTCGAATCGCTGTGGCAAGAATTGCCTGCCATGCCGGCAGATGAAGGCGCCG
>DAOVFI010000236.1 GCA_030673005.1 Planctomycetales bacterium | reverse complement strand
CGACCATTCCCAGGCGGTCGCAGGCTTCGATAACGTCGCCGATGCGTTTGGCGTAGTTCGGGTCTATCGCGCCGTCGGGGCCGAATCCGCTGTTATGGTAGAAATCCCGATGTCCGTTGGGCGGTGTTGACGCGCTGCCTCGGCCTTCGGGTATGTCCTTCTTCGACATCAGCGGATGACCGCCCTGGAAGTTCAGATTGACGGCGAGGATGCCGTGCGCCTTGTACTCGCCCAAGGCCGCGATAAATCGCTCCGTGTTGGCGAAGGCCGAATCGGGCGAAACCCATTTCCCGTAATTCGCAAAATCGTTTTCCCGGTGCGACCCGTCGTCGTCCCACCAATCGACCTTGCCCAGGATGTCGTCGAAAGTCGAATTGACTGTACGGACGTTGAATAAAAGACCTTCGGCGCCCGATATTCCCGCGTAAGCAGGGGCGCCGTTAATGTAAATTTTTGCAGAATCGATTGTAACCCGCGTCTTCGCTTCAAACATAATCATGGGTTCCTTTAATAATCGTAGGGTGTGCAGATTTTGTATCCTGCACACCGCGATTGATTAACGGGCGTTTCGGTGTGCAGGAAAAGAACCTGCACACCCTAATAACTAACTTCTTATCCCCTGCATTCCTGCAAGGTCTTTTCAGCCACCGGCCGGTGCGCCGATTATGAAATCGAAATTGCCTTCGCCGACAATGGCTTCGAGTTGGCGCGTAATTTTAGTCGCGTCATCATTCGGCCCGGAGATGTAGCGCGGTTTCCCCTCGCGTCCAAACTCGACATCCTCTTTCATCTGAAATGAGTCTCTTTCCTCCAGAACGTGGCGCGACAGTTTGAAATCGCGTTGCGGCTGGAAGCCGAACTGCCCGGCGTAATCGATTCCGCCGTAGATGATTGTGTGGGCCAGATCGATCGAGCACGTTTCAATTCCATCGGCCTCCGCCATCCGGTCCCGTAATTCGGTTATGTATTTATATTTGGAAACATTGGCGTGGGCGAATGTGTTTTTCAGGCCAAGGCAAAGGATGTCAACCATGTACATCCCCGCAACGAGATTCCCGTCCGGCTGAAGGCGGGACAGAAGGATCTGGGCCAGTCCGCTTTCCCGCCAGCCGGGCACAATCAGGCATTCGTGGATCGGATACTGTCGCGCCTCCATAATCCGTTTTCGCTCGAGATCCGCCTCGGGCAGGTAAATCCCGGCCTGGGTCTTGCGGCGGTTTTTGTCCTTTCGGCGCTTTTTCATCAACTTTTGCTGACGCCTTCTTTCATTTTTCGCCATGACGATTAACTCCTGTTTCAGACACTGTTCCCGAAGAATCCGTTCACCAACATAAAACAAACCCGCATTAACCGTTCCGATTATGATGACCGGGATGATGATTCGCAAGGCAAAGGCTCAAGTCGCACAGTTTTGATCATATATCGTAACCGTTCAGGCTCTTGTGTTTTGTAGCACCCCCGCTAAAGCGGGGGCCTGTTACAAAGCTTCGCAGGGTGGCACGGTTAAGTCGGAGACTTGGCCGTGGTGGGCGCCGTCACGGCCAAGCCTCACTTCGTTCGGCTTGACCGTGCCACCCGGGCAGGGGTAGTATTTGTCACTCCAAGCAGCCGGAGTGATAAATACTATGTGTGCTTAAGGCGGAGCGATTTGCCGGACCCGGAAGGAGAATTTGACAAGACGCGAATGAGTCTCGGCGAGCATCTCGATGAGCTTCGCCGAAGGGTTATTTACGCGCTGATTGGACTGTCGGCCGCAATAATTGTCGCCCTGTTCTGCGGCAGGTGGTTCGTTGATGTCTTCAGGCTTCCTTACGTCCGGGTGATGCAGGAAACCGGCAGGGAGCCGCTCCTGACCGTGCTGGCTTTGTCCACCGGCTTCACGATGTATCTGAAGATTTCGCTGATTGCCGCGGCAATCATGGCCTCTCCGTGGATATTCTATCAGATTTGGATGTTTATCTCGGCAGGGCTTTATCCCGGCGAAAGGCGATACGTCTTTTTCGCCGCGCCCGTATCGGCAGGGCTTTTTATCTGCGGGGCGATGTTCTTCCTGTTCGTTACGGCGGTTCCGATCCTGAAGTTCTTTATCTTCTTCAGCGACTGGATGGGCCTGAAACTGGTCATCACCTTCGACAACTATATCAACATGATGATCTCTATGATCCTGGTTTTCGGACTGGGATTTCAGACGCCGCTGCTGGTGCTTCTGCTTGCCAGAATGGGGATAGTGTCTCTGGACAGGCTGCGGCGCTACCGCCGGCATGTAATGGTCATCATTGTGATCCTTGCGGCGTTGCTCACCCCTCCGGATCCGCTCAGCCAGATTGCCCTGGCCTTACCGATGTGGCTGCTCTACGAGTTCGGCGTTCTGCTGGTGCGACTGCTCGGAGGAGCCGGGCGAGAAGATGTGAACGGCCGCTGAAAAGTCAGTAGCGTAAGAGATCGGCCGTATGCTTCAAGAAAAGAGCAAGTCAGGCACACATAGTATTTATCACTCCGGTTGTTTGGAGTGATAAATACTATGTGTGCGCGGACGTCCGAGGTGACGGAAAAATGAAATAACAATTCCGACAGATGAATTGTTTTTTCATTTTGTGTGCCTGACTTGCTCTTTTCTTCTGCATTTATTGCAATTAGGTGAATAGTTACTCAGTAGCTAATGGTGAACGAAGTAATGAATCCACCATATTACCGAAAGTAACACATAGATTATGGACAGGCCCCAGCAGCCGAGTTCGGTCAGATAGTGCTTACGGAACCTTATAATGATAATCGAGGCGAACAGCACCATGAGAACCTTGAATGTGCCCAGCAGGAAGGGGTTGTCGATGAGCTGCGCGGCGATCCAGTTGGCTTCCTGGAAGCCGTCGAGCCTGGCGGCCATAAGTGTGAAGACAAGGTCGAATCCGTTGGTCACCCAGAGCAGCAGCAGCATGAGAAAAACCCTTCGTGACCGGCGGGCGTGCAGGTCTTGCCGCGCGTACCTGACCCAGTCGCAAAACCGGCGCCATCGACCGGAAGGCGTTTTCACCCTGCCGCTTACCGGAACTTGCGAAGTGACCAAACTGTCTTCCATAGATTCGCGCATCGACCAAGCATCCGTTAATCTTTAGTATTACAACAGCCCTTTGCCGTTCACTGACAGTTGCAACAGAAGCGTTTTTTTTATGGCATTGAATACCGAAGTTACGTTGAAGCGTTAACTCTGATTATAATATGAAGCGATGCCCGATTTGGAAAAATTATCCTTTGCCTGTCAACCGGCCGACGACGCACCTGTCGGTCGGGAAACGCTGGTCCTTCCGGACGGTTGCCGGACGCTTGTCCTGCGTCATCGCCGGACGCTGTCGAGCGGTCCGGCCCCGGAGCAGCCCGGTCCGCCTCCGGTGCTGTACGTCCACGGCATACAGTCCCATCCCGGCTGGTTCATACGTTCGGCCCAGGCGCTCGCCCGCGCCGGCAGCGAGGTCTTCCAGGTTACTCGTCGCGGCAGCGGTGCGGTTACGGCCGGAAGGGGCGACGCCGCTTCGGCCGCCCAACTCATGGACGACGTTGACGCCGCCGTCCGATACGTTCTGGAAAAGACCCGGACCGACCGGGTGGCGCTGCTCGGCGTCAGCTGGGGCGGGAAACTGCTGACGGCATACGCGCTGGAAGCGCCCGACATTGACCGAATTGATTCGTTGACACTTGTAGCGCCGGGAATCGCGCCGCTGGTGGACGTCCCTGCCCGGACCAAACTGGCAATCCTGGCGGCAAGGTGTTTCCGTCCGGGTATGTATTTCGATATCCCGTTAAATGACGTATCGCTCTTTACGGACAATCCCGCCATGCGTCAGTACCTGCGGGACGACCCGCACCGCCTCCACCGGGCGACCGCTCGGTTCCTGTTCACCTCGGCCATGCTGGACAGGAAAATCAGCCGCGCGAACGAGCGCGCCCTGACGGTTCCGACGACGCTTATCCTGGCCGGGCGGGACAGGATTATCGACAACGAGACCACCTGCGACGTGCTGGAATGGTTGGCCGACAGACCGGTGAGTATCCGCCAGCTTGACGCCGCACATACAATCGAGTTCGAGCCGGACCCGGAACCTTTCCACAAAATCCTCCGCCAGGCCGTTAACAACGTGGCATGACCGTCCCGGCTATGATTCCTTTATTCCAGCGAGTACAGGACCATTCCCGTGGCGACCTTTGGGTAGAAGTAGGTGCTTTTATGCGGCATTACCGCCCCGGCAAGTGCGATCTGCTCGACGGCCTCAAGCGGTGTGGCCTGTAGCAGGATGACCAGATCGGCCTTGCCGGGATCATCCTGTAGGCCGGGACGGAGCGAAGCGGAGTCCCGGCAAGCCGTTTGAACGGCGGCAAGGGCGGCCGGACCGTCAGCGACGTAGTCGATGAAAATCTCTTCGTTTGCGTTCGAGTCGCCGGGACTCCGCTGCGCTGCGTCCCGGCCTACTGCTGCGTCCCGGCTCGTCCGCCGGCGGGTAAGGCGACGCTCGATCAGGAAATTGTGAAGAATGGCGACGTCCAGTTTCC
>DAOVFI010000389.1 GCA_030673005.1 Planctomycetales bacterium | reverse complement strand
GAAGCGCAAAAAAACCGCGCTAAACGGCAAGCAGCGTGGCTTGCCGTTTAGCGCTTATATGGTCTGTTCGACTATTCAATCTTCTTCGCGTTCGCGTCGGCGTGGACGTCTGATCGATTTCAATCTGCGCTCGATTTGTTCGAGTCGCTCCGCCCGGCGTTCGAGTTCTTTCTGAAGGCGCTCGAGTTTTTCCGCCCGTTCGTCCAGTTCCCTGGCGCGGCGTTCGAGGCGTTTTTCCAATTCCTCCAGACGTCGGTTACCGCGTCGTTGGTCCGGTTCTTTTGCTCCGCGTTCGCCCGGTTCGCGCAGACGTCGGCGTTCGACTTCGCGCCGTCCCGCGCGGGGTCTTGCTTCACGCCGAGGCCGATCGCCTTCGATCCGCGCCGCGAGCCTCCGGACAACCGCTTCGAGGCGCTCGATCCGCTCGGTGATTCTGCTCTGCGGGTCTTCCCGTCGTGCGTGAAGCCGGCGCTCCTGGCGGGGTCGTTCCATTTCCGGGCGAATTTGCCTGCGGCGGTGCATCGGAGCGGCTTCGGGTCTCCGGCTGCGGAGGCGGCGAGCCTGCTCCGGTTCCGGTCGGCGCCGGGCATCGCTACGTCCGGCCTGGGGCGCCGGGCGCCTTCCTGCGCGACGACGCCACTGCATGAATCGGCGCATTTTCGGCTGCGAAGAATCGCCCCAAACCTCCGGGCCGGGGCGACCGCCCTGACGGAAATACCGCTCGAACCGCTTGCGCTGCATCTGTTCCGGCCGGCGGCGTCCCATCATGCCACGATGCCCCATTTGCCTTTCGTGCCGTCGCATTTCCCGACCGCAGCAGGGGCATACGCCTCGTCCGCGCGGTTTATACCCGGCGCCGGGCCGGTCCATCCTCATCCCGTGCGGACGCTTCATCCCGCCATGGCGCCGGCCCATGAAACCGGCGCGATTCGGGCCTTGCCGGCGCATCATTTCCGGACGCGGCGCGTGCATCATCCCGCGATGGCGCCGGCCCGTAGAATCGCCTCGACCCCATCCTTGACGGACCATCATCGCCGTCCTGCCCGGCCGACGCGGCGCCGGGGCGGCAACGTCTTGTCCTCGCCGCTGACGGAAATTACGGATAATTCTTTCAGCCAGTTCCGGGTGATCGGTCAACCAGAGATTGACCCGGCGTGCCTGACGTGCGACATCATCTGACATGGCCCGCCCGCTGCGGTCCGGCTCCCGCGCCGGTCCGGCAAGGGCGGGAAGACTAAAAGTCGAAACTAACACAAATGCAACCAGACTTACTGCAATCTTTTGTCCTGACATAACTGTTCTCCTTGTAAAATTTGCCCCATACTCTTTCCATTACTCCATTACATACATTTATATATCAAGCGCTGTGCCGAATACCAGCGCGTACGTCTATCAATATAAACGCACGCTCGGAGAACATATTGCCGTCCCGCACGACGGGGGGCACTTCTCACGCCGAACGCCGGCCTGCCGGCAGGCAGGACGTGAGGCTTGGCCGTGGTATGCGCCCGCCACGGCCAAGCGAGCCAATGTCTTGCGACATTGACTCGCTTGACCGTGCCACCCGGCAGATGATCTCTGGCGGATTACTACGAACTATTTTTGCGTTTGCGAACCGGATTCTTTTTGCCCAGCGTTTTCTTTCGTCGCAGTATGTGGTGGTATGCTTGCGCGAAGCGGTGCGCCTCGTCCCGGACGCTCTGGAGCAGGCGAAGGGCGGAGTCGTGTGGGTTGAGTTTAAAGGGTCGGCCACGACCACGGACATAGACTATTTCCTCTTTCTTGGCAAGCGAGACCAGCGCCGGCGGGGACACCGACAGTTGTTCCATCGCCTCCCCGGCCGCCGCCAGTTGACCTTTTCCGCCGTCGATGAGTATCACGTCGGGCAGCAATTCAGCGTCCCTGCCGGCGTTTCTGTACCGGCGGGACACGACCTCGGCGATAGCAGCGTAGTCGTCGCCGGCCTCGGCGGTGCGGATTTTGTAGCGCCGGTATCCGTCCTTGAACGGCCTGCCGTCGATGAAGCACACCAGCGAACCGGCCGTCTCGCCGCCGCCGAGGTGGGCGATGTCGATGCCCTCGATCGTCCGCGGCGGCGAGTCGGCGCCGAGCAATTCGGCCAGGCGACTCAAACCATCCGCCGGGTCCACGTAAAAGACCTCCGGCTGGAGGTGCTCGCCGACCAGCCCGCGCTTCTGCAATCCTTCCAGCGCGCCGAGTTGGTCCCGCAGCGCCGCCGCACGCTCGAAGTCCGTCGCTTCGGCGGCCTGGGCCATCTCCTTCTTCAGTCGCCGGGCGACGACCGCCCCTTTCGAGTCCATGAATCGACGCAGGTTTGCGATGTCCCGGCGGTAATCGGCCTTTGAAATCCTGCCTGCGCATGGGGCGCTGCACTGCTTGATCGTGTGCAGTATGCAGGGGCGGAACGACAGGCGTTTCTCGTCGCCGTCGGTTATGTCCAGTTTGCACGTACGGAAGCCGAAGACACGCTGGAGCAGCGGGATCGCCGCACGCAGATCGTTCACCGAGACGAACGGGCCGAAGAGTTTCACGCCCTTGCTCATCGGCTGGCGGGTGATCTGGACACGCGGAAAATCCTCGCCCGTGCGGATTTGCAGATACGGATAACTCTTGCCGTCCTTCAGGTCCTTGTTGAAACGCGGGTGGATGTCCTTTATCAGGCGGTTTTCCCGCAGCAGGGCGTCCACCTCGCTGTCGCATTCGAGTACGTCAATCTCGGTGATGAGTTCGGCGATCATCCGGGCGATGTCAGGCCCGCGCGAGGTCGCCAGGTCTGTCGATGGCTG
>DAOVFI010000531.1 GCA_030673005.1 Planctomycetales bacterium | reverse complement strand
TGTAGCAATCCCTTTAATCAGATGTTTGAGACACATATATTATCAATTCGTCATGGATGGGTCCTAAACGTGGTCGTCCCCAGGGGACAGGCAAACGCCGCGACTACGGCACCCAGCATGTGGCACGGGCGCCTCACCCGTAACGCCAGATCACGGCCGAGACGGCCGTGCCACATAACATACCTACGCATCGGTCAGACGTTTTATTATCTCCGCAAAGTCCGGGTATTTCCGGATTAAATCCTCCCGCGAGCCGGGCTGGTAGTCCTCGAAGTCGAACGCCGGCGCGACGGTGGTGCCCATCAGCGCGAAGCTCCCGCCGGGGTTCAGGAACATTCCCTGCCAGACGCCCCTGCGGACGACGCACTGGAGATGCTGGCCGGCCTCGATGTCCTGCCCGAGGACGATCATCTCGCCCCTGCCGTCGCCGTGCAGTTGAAGCATCGTAACGGGATCGCCCAGGTAAAAATGAAATATCTCGTCGCTCGACAGGCGATGCAGGGCAGAATGAATCTCCGGCGTCAGGAGGTAATAAATAACGGTGCCGAATTGCTTATCGACTGAATATCGCGCGGGCAGCGAGCCGGCGGGGATTTGCTCGTCGGACCGGTACGTTTCCCGATAAAAACCGCCCTCGCCTGGCAGCGGCTCCAGGCCAAGTAGTTCAATGATCTTTTTCGCATCCATGTTCAGACTTACCCGGCTTTCCCGTGGCCGCAAACTCAGCGGCCACGCCACCCTCTATGTTGGACGAACTGGATCATCGCGCACATTGCGTGCTGGACGTAATCAATTCGCACCTCGGTCACCCGCCTGTTGAACGATTTTTCCAGTCCCGGATGTCCTGCCGGCAGCGGTCTGATTGCTCGCGGGATGCCGCCGGCGTTCCTGCCGGAGCGAATCTGCGCCCGCAGCAGGAACGACATTGCCGGCTTTACCGCCGCGTCGATTCGGCCTCGCAGGGCCTTGTCTTCTGCCGGCAGGTAAGTCATCGCCGCCAGCATCCCCTCAAGGTCCGTCGCCGTCGGACAGGTCCTGCCGTCCTTCCCGAAGGAACCGTGGGCGGGCGAGCCGACGGGACACTTCGCCTGGGCCGACAGCATCCTGTTGCATATCTGCCGGGCATGGCGGAGCAGCACCTCGCGCGGGACGGGCTGCTTGCATCGACCGTAAAGCGGCAGCAGTTTCGACATCGCCAGGAGCGTCCACTGGTCGGGCTTGATATCGGACTGCTTCGTTCGGATGCGGGCCAGGTACGCGATTGCATTTGCGGCCCCCTGAAGCCACTTCGGCGACGGGTCCTTCTCGTACAGCATCAGCAGCCCCAGCGCCGCCTCGCCGGGATAGTACAGCGATATCCACTCGCCGGTCAGCCCGCCCAGTGCGGGAATGAACTTGGAATTGAAACTCCCGTCGGTTTTCTGCATGAAAAGTATGCACCGGCCCATCTTTCGCAGGTCTTCTATCGGGGTCTTGACGGCCCCGGCCTTTTCGGCGCTGAGCAAGGCGACAAGCCCCAACCCGACGCCGCCAAGTTTGACCTGATCGGGAATCCGCTTGCGGCTGATTCGCTCGCACGACCAGACGCCGAGTAAGTCTTTTCTTCCCGGAATCGGCGAAACGGCCTCTTTCTTAAGGAAGCGGACGGCTCGGGCGATTGCGTCGCGCGTATCCTTACTCGGGCGAGTCTGTTCGTATGTCGCCAGGGCATAGACCGTCCCGGCGTGGCGGAGGATGTTATAGGCCGGTTTGGGTGTAATGTCGGGATTGGTATTAATTCGATAGACGAACTTCCCGTCCCGACCACACGCGCGGATCAGATAACCGGCGGACAAGTCGATCGCGGCCTTGAGGCGGGC
>DAOVFI010000301.1 GCA_030673005.1 Planctomycetales bacterium | reverse complement strand
ACCTTCTTGTTGACCCGCCAGAGGTACTTGTCGGCGCCGTCTGCCTTGACCATGAAGGTGATCCTGTCGCCGGGCTTTACGAGATACATCCTGTCGGCCGGTCCGGCCTTGTTGGTCGTGCGCCCGCCTTTTGAGGAGAATTCCTTAATCACAGGCGCTGAAAAGCAAAGCCCGCCGACAGACATAACCAGCGCGCAAATCAGTGTCGTCGTTTTGATTTTGGTAAGAATCATTTTTGCCCTTTCTTTAATTCTGCTTCGGTAACCGTTTTGCCGTCGAGGACGGCGGTGATCGTGTAAGTCGGTTTATTCGGATCGGCGCGATACCAATCCCGGCCCGGATTCACGCCGGTGATGACCTTCTTATTATTACCCTTTTTGATAGTGATAGTATAGATGAACTCTTTTTCCCCGGCCTTGTCCTGGACAAAGTCAGTCAGTATCAGAGTATGGCGCCTGTCGGACGGCGGCGATGTGTGACCATTGCGGGCGGTAACCGTCGTCCGCATGTCGTTGGCGTCAATCAGCAATTGATGGTTAGCCACGCCGTAGCCGTTGGCAGGCCAGCAGCGAACGAAAAACGGGTCTATGTTCTTCTGCAAATACTCGTGTGCCCATCCGCGTTTTTCGACGGCGTTCTCCGAAGGATAACCGGTATCATCTACATCGTTTCTCACCGTTACCTTGGCGCTGCCCACCGGCAAGCCATGAGCGTTCAAAACCTTCAGGTCCAGGTAGTATTTCATCAATACCGACGAATTTTTCTCGACGGCTGCCTTTTTGGGGTTGCAGTTTATCAAACTGACGGTCCGCGGGACGACCAGGCTCGGATTACCAACCATGGCACAATATGTCAGCGAGGGGGCGGTTCTCACGTAGGCGTTTTCGAACTTGATGTTGTACAGATCAGACACGCCCGAGTAGTCGCCGCCGATGAAGGCTATAGCCACCGGCTCAGCGCTGCTCTTGCCGCTGAAGAGAACGTTCTTGAGTGAGAAGAACGGCATCTTCTGCCGGTTGAAGAACCAGATGGCTTTTTTGCCGCGAAGTACGTTCTTGAGTTTCGTAACAGTGCTGTTGTAGGCCCTGTCGTAGCTACCATCGGCATAGTCGGACACAGGTTCGATCTCCACGAGATTTGTGAACCTACTGTTCTCGATTATCAGTTTCCGCGCCCCTTCGATCAGCATGTGGGCGCAGTTGTCGATTGTGGAGTTCCTTATCTGGAGTATGCCGTCGAACGACAGTGCTCGGTTGGGATACATCCCGGGATGTACGTACCTGTCGAGAATACTGGCGATTTTCCATCTGAAGTACTCCCGTCCGGTCGTTCCTATCCTGGAGTCAAGGACATTGAGTTCCGAGCCGTTGCGAAGGACGAACTCCAGCGGCGCGCCCGGTCTGGAGTCCATAAGAAGTGTTTCGCCTTTGAGAGTAAATCGAGCGCCGCCCCGGACGACGATATTGGTTCGGCAGACCGCCTTTTTACTGGTAGGATCGTAGGTGAAGATGTCCGGCCGGCCGATAGCGGAGGCAATCCCGGCAAGCGTCGCTCCGTGCCGGCAAATGACGATTCCATTCTCCTTTATTTCTTTGTAGTAGCCCTGCTTCTTGAAAGACCTACCGGGTATTATGCTGGTTCTGGTAACGTAGGGCTTATATTCGATGCCGTTGTCGGGGAAGAGGTATTTCCTGTCGTAGAACTCCATCCCGTCCACGTATCTGTCGAACTTTACAAGCCCTCGCTTGGCGTACTTCGGCTCGTCCGGGTAGAAATCCGCGTCGATCATTAGTTGTTTGACCCGGATGTCCCGGTCGTCCCAGCCGAGCGAGTTCCACATCATCTGCCCGTCATAGAATGCGTAGAACCATCCGTCTTCGGTATGGATGAACATGAACGTATGCCACTGGTTGGCCTTGGTGTCGGTAAGCCAGAAGTTTGGGCCGAAGCATACGTCGCGCCGACCAATCTGGTACCTGATCCGCTGGCGCTGCTTGCCCTCGTACGACTCGACGCCTGAATAATCGTGTTCCTCGGTCATGACGTGGTACTTGATGTGTCCGCCCTTGTCGTCGCGGAAGAACATACCCACTCCACGGTAACCCATAGCCCCGTGCGGATACATGTATCGGATTTTCCACGTGCCGTAGGTGTGCTTGAAGTCGGTGAACAGACGCACCCGGACCTCTTTTGGAGCCCCTTTTTTCAGGTAGCCGTCCGCGACGCTTCCCCTACCGAACTGGGGCTTGTAATACGTCCACTCAGGCAGTTTCCTGCCCCACGGATCGGTACCGCCGCGCCCGGCGACCTTCCTGTCGGTGAAATACTCAAAGAACACCGGCGCTTCGGCCTTGCTTAATGTTGATACCACCCATTCCTGATGGACCTCGCCGCCGCCGGATACCTTCAGGTGAATCTCCCAAACGGCCTTTTCGTCCGGCGCGGTCCAAGCGAATGAATTGCCTGTAACCTTGGCCTGAACCTTCTTGTTTACCTGCCAGACGTATTTTTCCGCACCGTCGGCCTTGACGGTGAATGTGATTTTGTCGCCGGGCTTGACCAGGTACATCCTGTCCTTAGGCCCGGTCTTGTTGGTCGTGCGCCCGCCTTTCGAGGAGAAATCCTTAATCACAGGCGCTGCCAAAGCCCGTCCCGCAGGGGCAAGCAAACCGACAGATACAGACAGAATCCCCACCAGCACAACCGCCTTCCTGCCGCCTTCGGCCATCTTTTTCATTACCTGTTCCTTATTTCAGAAACGCCAAAATTTACCCTCGGCGCCCCTTGCGTTCCTGCCGGGATTTTATCCTTTCTTGTGAAACACAACAAACTGGGTGTTGTTTCGCTTTTTTGCAAAGAATGCGTTACCGCTGCGGATGCGCCGGTCCGGCCCGACCTTGCTTCTTTAACTCCGCTTCGGTAACGGGCTTGCCGTCCAGTACGGCGGTTATTGTGTAGGCGGGTATATTCGGGTCGGGCCGGCGCCAATGCGGTCCGGGATTGACGCCGGTTATCCGCTTGGTGCGCCCGTCGGGCGCGACGACCTCGATGGTGTAGGTGTATTCCCGCCGGGGCTTTTTGACGGCGCCTTTCAGGCCCACTGCCACCATTCCCCAGTATTTCCTGTTGACCTCCCGGCAGGTGAAGTCGAACTCCCAGGAGAAATTATTCCCCTGAATCCGCGGCGAGAACGGGTGGTGCTTGTCGGCATCCTTGATGACCGTTTTCAGGCCCGGGTCACGGGAGTAATCGTTTTCGACCTCTCCCTTACCCGCTATGTCCAGCCTCATATTGTCGATATTCACCTTGAGGAACCCGCCCTGTGAATACGGCGGCCCGAACATGTATATATGCCCGGCCTTGTCCCAGTGTATCTTCTCGCCCCGCCTCTGACGGGCGACACGAAAAGAAATACTGTCAAGGTCGAATGTCTCCGTGAGAATCCGTGAATGGTCCTGGCTTATCATTGAGAACCATCCGCTGTCCCAGATCATCTTTCCATTCTGATGTTTTATTTCCACCTTCAGTCGGCTGTCCTTTTTGTCGTAACTCAACTTTACGTGATGTTTGTCGCCCGCATTCAGGAGCGAATTGGGGATTTTATCCTTGCGCGAACGGATAATATGGCCCTTCTCGGCGTCATAGACGTTCAGTTCCATCGCCCAGTTTTTGTTGTATGTCTGCCAGGACAGTTCCAGTTTGTCGCAGTTTCC
>DAOVFI010000558.1 GCA_030673005.1 Planctomycetales bacterium | reverse complement strand
CCTGATAGACAATCGCTTCGGAAGTTACCTGCTGCTGGCGGAGATCGTTACCAATTTGCCGCTGGAGGCCGACGGGCCTGTGAAAAATCGCTGCGGCTCCTGCCGGGCGTGCATCGAGGCCTGCCCGACAGGCGCGATCCGGGACGACGGCCTGGTCGATTCACGACGGTGCATCAGTTACCTGACCATCGAGCATCGCGGGATAATTCCCGAATCGCTGCGAAAGGCGTGCGGGCAATGGGTCTTCGGCTGCGACGTCTGCCAGCAGGTCTGCCCGTACAATCGTAAAGTTCCCGCCGGCGACTCCGAACTTACCGGCCCGTCGGACTTGGCGCGAGCCTCGCGGGCGGAGATACTTAAGTGGGACAGGTCCGACTGGGACCGGGTGACTCGCGGCTCTGCGACGCGCCGGGCTACTTACGAGATGTTCCTTCGTAACGCCGCCATCGCCGCCGGAAACGCCCGCGACCCGGCCGATCGACCCGCCCTTGAGCGATTGACGCGACACGAGTCCCCCATTGTCGCCGAGGCCGCCCGGTGGGCGCTGAAACACGGATTTGACGCGGGCTGATACAAAAGCGTATAAATTACCGGCGCAGGAAATCCTGCCGGGTGGCACGGTCAAGCAAGGTTAAGGCCTTTTGGCCTTAACCTTGCTTGACCGTGGTCTGGCTTTCGTCACGGCCAAGCCTGTCGGCTTGACCGTGCCACACAGATTGTCAGGTGTTACGAAGATTACTGGATTTACAATTGGGAATTCAGCGATGAAAGCAGAACGTTTTGAAAGCAATTTTGCCGCCGATCGTATCGAAGCGGCGGTGCGTGAGATAATTTCCGCCGTCGGTGAGGACCCAGGCCGCCCGGGCCTGACCGGAACCCCGCAGCGCGTCGCGCGGGCGTACCGGGAACTTTTCGCAGGTCTGCAAGACGACCCGGGCAGGCATTTTAAGGCGTTCTTCAGGGAAGACTACGACGAGATGGTTGTCCTTCGCGACATCGCCTTCCACAGCATGTGCGAACACCACCTCCTGCCGTTCATGGGAAAGGCGCACGTGGCCTACCTGCCGGCCGGCAGGGTTATCGGGATAAGCAAACTCGCCCGCGTGGTCGATGCCTTCGCCCACCGCCCGCAGGTACAGGAACGACTGACCGGCCAGATAGCCGACATTATAATGGATAAACTCAAACCCAAAGGCGTGGCTGTGATAATCGAGGCCCAGCATACCTGCATGATAATCCGAGGCGTTAAAAAACCCGGCTCGGTAATGATAACCTCGGCCCTGCGCGGAATCTGCAAGACCAACCCGTCAACACGCAGCGAAGTAATGACACTGCTGAGAGGATAGACTGAAATGTCTAATGTCTAATGAACAATCAGTAGAGCGGGCCAACTAGCAGGTAGGCCGGGACGGAGCGAAGCGGAGTCCCGGCACTTGCATCGTTAAATCGGTCCGCCGGGACTGCGCTTGCTACTCTGCGAAGTACGCTACGTAGCACGAGTCGCTTCGTCCCGGCCTACGGCTGTTCATCGTGAAGCGGCCTGCTCCTTGATGGTTTCTTCCATCGCCCGGCGTGAGATGACGACGCGCTTGACATAGACCATGTCTTTTAGCGTCTGGCCATGCTTGCCTTTTGTTCGTTCGTGCAGGACGAACGGGCCGTGGCGTTTTTTGCCGGACTCGATCCACAACGGCTGACCCTTGATCGTACCGGTAACGTACGAATCGTCGATGAGGTGAAATTTCCAG
>DAOVFI010000697.1 GCA_030673005.1 Planctomycetales bacterium | reverse complement strand
AACCTCTTGACGCGCGGCATGTGCAGGGTGTCGCAGTTTGAAAAAATTTTCAGTTTCGGCGCGTATCGTCTCTGGCCGATGCGGTTTACGGCGGTGGGTTTGATGTAGTTTATCACCCATGCGTCGGGGCAAAGCGACTCTATGTCCCTGCAAACTTCCAGGATTACCGGGAACTCCCGCATCGCGCGGAATATCCCGCCCGGGCCTATCGTATCGCCGCTGCACATACGTACGCCGTACCTTGCCGAAACGTCGCAGTCGATACCCCGGAAGTGCACCCCACGGTCGGCGAAACTGAGCACGACGAAGTCCGCCTCCGCCAGTACGTCCAGCCGTTCGGTGGAGGCCTCTATCGCCAGCGGCGCGCCGGTATGATCGACGACCTTCCGCGCCAGGGCGGCCATTTTTTCCAGGCGCTCGGCGTCGGTATCCACCAGTCCGAGTGTGCCGGTCCGCAGGTGCTCGGAATGGACCATCTGCCAGATGGCCTGACGCCCGAAGAACAGGCTGCCGGCGCCGATAACCACGACTTTGGGATGCTGCATTAACTCTCTCCAGCAGGTTTGCCGGGACTCCGCGGAGTTTATCCGCCTTTGGCGGGCTTCGTCCCGGCCTACGACTTCTTTACCGATTCGTACCGGTCTTCTTTTCTTTTCGCCTGCTGAACCAGTCCAGCCAGGATTTTTTTTTCGGCTCGGCGGGGTGCTGGAAGGGGTCTTTCTTTTCGGCAAGAATCCGCCTCCAGGCGCGGGAGTCTGTGCCGGCGGTCTCCCCGGTCAGTTCTGTCAGGGATTCGGCCGCTTTCAGCCGGACGTTGAGTTTCGGGTCGTTCAGGCATCGCAGGAGGGTCTCCAGGACGTCGAGCCGACGGTAATGCCGCAGGGCGCGGACGGCTGCGGTGCGAACATCGGACGAGATGTCCGAAGATGCCCTGGCGGCGAGCGGTTCGGCCGCTTCGGGAACGGATATCGAATCCAGCGCGACGGCGGCATCCCATCGAACGGTCGATTCTCGGTCTCCCAGCGCCTTTATAACCACCTTCGCATAATTTACATCGCCGGACCGGCCAATCGCCCGAACGGCAGCGCTGCGGACCGTCGCGTCCGGGTCTTCGCACAAAATCGAATAGGCCTTCAGGTACGATCCGCGCCGGCCCCAGTCGTGCTTCGACAACTTCTCAATCGCGGTCCGGCGCAGGTCGGGATCGTCGGA
>DAOVFI010000026.1 GCA_030673005.1 Planctomycetales bacterium | reverse complement strand
GTGAGCCAGTGGCCGTTTTTCTGCTCATCGAGGATGTAGCGGACGCCGTCGATGCCCATATCAGCGCCCTTTTTCTTTTTACCGCCGATGGGCCGAGCGCCGATCAGCCCCAGCGCCCAGAACTGGAACTGGAACGGGTCCTGCTTCGCCAGCGCCTCGGCCCCGCCAATACCAGACGGCTCGCCGAGGACTTCATAAACCGGCGCCGGGGCAAACCGCGTCAGGCGATGCTTAATAAGGTTTGTGGCCAGGTGCGTAACGTCTATCCCGATCCACCGCCGGGGCTTCTCGTCGGGGTTTTCCCGATTAATCGTCTCAACAGCGTCTATCGTCGTCCCGCACCCGCAGAACGGATCTAAAATCACATCACCGGGATTACTGGAAGCGGCGATGATACGCTTGAGAAGATCAAGGGGTTTTTGCGTCGGATAGCCCATGCGCTCGGCTGCACCTGGTCCGATCGGGGGTATGTCATCCCAGTTATTTTGAAGCGGTACTCCGGGCATTTCATCAAGGTAACGTTTGTAGCAAGGCATGCCCGATTTTGTATAGACTAAACGACCATCTCGTTCAAACTGTTTCATATTTTCCTTGGAATACGCCCAATACCTGCCCTTATACGGGCGAACTCCCTTCCACTTATAGGAAGTGTCGCCGCCCGGTCTGGCCGCAGTCAGGTCGCCCATTCGATACCGGCGGCCGTCTTCGTCTGTGTAACGATAAAACGTGTTTATGTATTCATCTGTGTATGGGGTGTATTGCGGGTTGAAAACCCATTGTAACGATTTTCGGTAGAAGAAAATAATGTCTCTTATCTTGCCGTAGCGTTTCATCCCTTGTTTGGTATCCGAGTGAGCGGAAGACCGTTTCCAGGAAATTTCGTTGACAAAATTTTTCGGCTCAAAAATCGCATCGAGCACCATTTTCAGGTAGTGGCTTGCCGTCGGGTCGCAGTGTAGGTAGAGGCTTCCTGTTGGTTTGAGGACGCGGTGCATGTGGACCAGGCGAACCGCCATCTGGACGAGGTAGGCCATCATCGGCGAGGGGCGCAGGAAACTCATGAAGGTCTTCATCAGTTCGACCAGCGGGGCGGGAACGGCGGCGTCGGTGTGAATCGTCGTCAGCGCCTCGTTGGCGGACTGGTCCCACGTCCAGGTGTCCTCGAAGGCCTTAATCTGAGCGGCAGAAGGCGTTCCGGCGGTCTCCTTGAACAGGACGTTATATGAAGCATGGCTGTTGAAAGGCGGATCCAGATAGATCAGATCGACGCATTCGGCCGGGAAAAGCGCCGAGTCCGACAGGAACTCGAGATTATCCCCGAAACAAAGTAGATTTTTTCCTTCCCATTCGACCATCTTTATCTTTCCTGGGCGTTTACACTACCTTCCGTGTGGAAAGGTTGCAACGTTCGGAATGTCTGACAGGTATTCGTTGATCTCCTCGGCGGCCCTTCGACCTGAGGCGATTGACGTGGAGACGTTTATTTTTCCTCATCGAGGAGTTGCCGCAAAAGACCAACCAGCGGCGGAAGATCGTCTTGAATGGTATCCCAAAGAATCTCCTTCCGTACTCCGAAGTAAACATGAACGACGATATTTCGCATACCGCGCATATCCTCCCAGGGGATATTACTATAACGGTTGGTGATCTCTTCCGGCACGTTGCGGGCCGCTTCGCCGATGATGGTGATATTGCGGATCACCGCGTCCATGGTTTTCTGGTCGCCGGAAAATGTCTCAAAACCCATACCGGCTGTGTATTCACGGATAGCCTTGATGGAATCCAGAATATCCCTTATCCGCATTTTCCAGTCTCTAGGCGGCATGGATGGCCTCCTTAAGTATCTGCTCCCGCATTTCTTCCCGAAGGGCGTCGGGCGTCGCAAGGTCAACTTTACAACCGAGAATCTCCGCTAAAAAACGCTGTAATCGTACGAACAGAAACAACCCCACCGAGCGGCCTTCTTCGAACTCCACTAAAATATCGATGTCGCTGGCGTCCGTGGCCTCGTTTCTTGCAACCGAGCCGAAGATGGCAAGGGACTTTACCGAGAAGTCCTTGAGACGTTCGCGGTTCGCTGACAGGATTTCCAGGGCCTCATCTCGCTTCATGATCGCATACCGCTCCTTATCACCTACTTTATTCCTAACAGACCACCGACGCAATGTTCGGAGCGGCTGCGAGGTATTCGTTGATTTTCTCGGCTGCTTTTCGACCCGATGCGATTGACGTGGCGACATAGGACGCGCCGGTAACCAGGTCGCCGGCGGCGAAGACGCCGGGGACATTCGTGGCACAGGCCTTCGTGGAAATGCGGCCCTTTTCATCGGTCGCCAGACCCAACTGCTCGGCTACCGGTTCCGGTACGACGGCATCGAAACCCATCGCTAAAAGGACGATGTCCACATTTAACTTAAACTCGCTGCCGGGGACGGTCTCCATCACCGGGCCGTTGACGGATGGTTGCCAGGCGACCTCGACGCCTTCGAGGGAAGTCAGCGCCCCGTTACCGTCGCCGCCGAAGGCGGTTGTTGAGACGCACCATCGGTGGTGAACGTTGGTGGCGCGGCGTGGCATGGCCGTCTCGGCCATGGATAGTGGCACGGGCGTCTCGCCCGTTGACGCATGGCCGAGACGGCCATGACACTTCACGGGCGAGACGCCCGTGCCACCGCCCGTGCCACCGCCCGTGCCACCATTGCCTTCCGGCAGGATTTCGAACTGATAGACCTCTTTTGCGCCCTGGGCAACGGCGGCCTCGACGCAGTCGTCGCCGGTCAGACCGCCGCCGATAACGGCGACGACCTTATCTTTGACGGACAGTTCCGGTGGCACAGGTTTGTAACCTGTGCCTTCCTGAACAGGTTGCAAACCTGTGCCACCAATGTTTCCGTTACGCAGGAATTCTATACCGAACCGGACGCCTTGCATTTCCCGTCCGGGGATTTCCAGGTTTTTCGACCGGGATGCGCCGACGGTCAGCAGGATCGTGTTGAACTGTTCCCGCAATTCGGCGGCGGAGACGTCGCTGCCTACTTCGACAGATGTGCGGAAACGAACGCCTTCGGCGGCGAGTTGCTCGACGCGGCGGTCGATGAGTTCCTTCTCCAGCCGCCAGGGTGGGATTCCGTATCGCAGCAGCCCGCCGGGCTGCGATTCGGCCTCGAAGACGGTAACGTCATGACCGGCGCGGGCGAGTTGCTGGGCGGCGGAAAGCCCCGCGGGACCGGAACCGACAACAGCGACGGTTTTACCCGTTTTCTCGGTGGCCGGCGCCGGCGTAATCCAACCCTCGCTAAAGGCGCGATCTGCAATCTGACGCTCGATCTCCCTGATACCGACGGGGAAGCCGCCGAAGTTCTTCTTGCACTCTTTTTCGCAGAAGGCCGGGCATATCCGCGCGGTAATCTCCGGGAAGTTATTGGTCTCGAACAGTTTCTCGGCCGCTTCGCGCCATCGGCCCTCGCGGGCAAGTTGCACCCATTGAGGAATATGGCTTTCCAACGGGCATCCTGCCTCCCGGCAGCGCGGATTCATGCAGTCCATACACCGGGCCGACGTTAGTTTGACCAGTTGCCGCTGATATTCTTCGGCGTCGGCGTAAGCGAAATCGGCGACTATTGCCTCATACTGTTGCAGGTACTCGTGTTCGCCTTTGTGCCAACCCGGCAGGAGTTTTCGTAAATACCGGCTGCGCTTGAGGACATGGAGCATCCAGTCATAGACCGTCATGCTCGCATCCCACCGCCAAGGCCCGATTTTCATCTTCCAGTGCCAGAGGTGTCGATACCTGATGCGGTCGCCGTTGGCGGGGTTGACGTTGTATTTTTCGCGGTCTCGCGCGTATTTTTCCGGGCTGGTCGATAGTTCCGCCAGCCAGACGCCGTCCTTGATGAGCATCGCGTCGGCGAGGTTGTAAATCACGGCGAGCGTCGCGGCGAAAGCGAAATCGGCGGTGTCTTTTTTATAGGTTCTGGTAACGGCTGCGGCGTAACGCCGGGCGTAATCCGGGCCGCCCCAGCGCAAACAGTCATACAGGCGTACGACGATTGCCCGTTTATGGGTCTCTTCCAGGTCGGCGGTCGTCGCCATGACGTCAGAGGCCAGTTGTCCCAGGCCATCTGCCATCTGCTGACCTTGCCGGTAGCGTCGGATGGTGCAGCGGCTTTTTTCTTCGAGCGTCTTTGCCCAGGTCAAGCGTTTCGGCGGACCCTGGAACAGGTCCGGCTGCTCGACGAGTTTTCTGCCCATATTGAAGGCGTAAAGGTTCTTTCGGAAGTCGGCGCGGATGGTGTCCTTGATCGCCCATGCCATCGAGTGCATCGAGACGGGTATCAGTCCTTTCTGGAATGCGAACCCGAGCATCATGATGTTGGCGTAGATCTTGTTGCCGAGGTATTTCTCGCATATTCGCGCGATGTTCCTGGCGAGGAAGTCGTCGCTGCGCGTATGTGTGCGGACAATCTGTTCGAGTTCGCGCGGGTCGAAGTCGTCCTCGCCCAGTATCCCGGGAATCGTTGCGATCTTGTCGGTATTTACGACCGCGGCTGTGCGGTGGGCCGAGGCGATACGCGATCTGCCTTGCGGGTCGATTGCCCTTGCCGCCTCGAGGATGTCCAGGCCGATCATCAAGTCGGCCTTTCCGTACGGGATAACGGCTGTGGTCGGTTCGTCGGTGATGTTGTAGGCGACCTGGCTGACGACACCGCCGTTGCGGATTGCCAGACCCTTCTTGTCGAGGAAGGCGACGGTGTATCCTTCCTTGTGCCCGGCCCTGACGAGTATGGTCGTAGCCACGCCGCAGCCCATTCCGCCCACGCCCGCCAGGCAGCACCGCCACAGGCCTGCCTGATCGCCGGGCATCTCGTCGAGGGGGTGCTTTTCCGGCTCGGGTATGTCGTCAAGTCCCAGTTCCGGAACGCGCGTCCTTGGCGGGCGTCTGCGCTTGATGACGACGCGTTCGAAGGCCGAGCACGCGCCGACACGTTCGCACGCGCCGTCATCGACGCACCAGGTCAGGTCCGTGTCCATCTTCGGTCCGTAGTCGGTCTCGACGTGCTTGAGACCCGGACAGCCCGTTATCTCCACACAGGACAGGCAGAACCGGCAGATCTCCTGGTTGACGTTCATGTGCTGCCACGTTGGCAGGAAGCCGTCCCGGCGGACGATAGAGCGTTCGAGCCGGCGTTTGCGCCTCATTCGCGTGATGGCGCATTCCTTGTCGGCGATGATCACCTTCACGCCGTCGGCGAGGAACGTTTGCTCCAGCAGTTGCCCGTACTCCTTGCGCTGCTCCGGGTCCACGCGGACAATCGAGACTTCCCCGGCAATGTTCATTCCGCGGACGATCCTTTCGATGTCCTGGACCGGCGTGGGATTGCCAACGATGTCGTATTCCACCCCGGGTGTCGGTTGGTGTCCGGTCATCGCGGTGGTGCGGTTGTCCAGAATGATAAACGTAATGTCCTGGCCGAGTTTGATCGCCTGCGAGATGGCGATCTGACCGGAGTGAAAGAAGGTCGAATCGCCCATGAAGACGACCTGCTTGTTTGTGATGAACGGGTCGATGCCGCTGCCGGTTCCGGCGCCCAGGCCCATGCCGGAGTAGTCGTGCATCAGCGGCGTGTTCGGCGTGAACATCAGCATGGTGTAGCAGCCGGTATCGCCGTGGAACATCAGGTCCACAGGTTCGCAGCCGTGGGTTTTGTTCATGTAGTCCGGGTCGGTGAATCGCTTTTTTATCTCCAGGCACAGCCCCGACGTGTCGCGGTGCGGGCAGCCGGGGCAGAATGTCGGTATGCGCGGCGACAGCGAGCCGACGTCCAGGCGGGTCGTCGCCTCGATTGTCTCTATCTCGCGGTCCAGGGCAGGAGCCTGTTCCTGCCGGGGACCGTCGGCCGGTGCGGCGGTGATCGATTTTGCAGCATCGCCGGGCCTGGCGGCAGGGGTCTGTACCTGTGTCTCAAGGCTGTAGATAAACTTCAGAAGTCCAACGATGCGTTCGATTAAGATCGACGGATGCAACCCGCGTATCGACGGAATGCCCGCCTCGCCGCCGGGGAATTGCTTGCCCCAGACTTCCGTCGCCCCTTCGCTCCTGCCGGCCTGTCGGGCCTTGAGGATGACTTCGCCGATCTGCTCTTCGAGAAAACAGCGGCGCTCCTCGATGACGACGATCCGCTCGCACTGCCCGGCGAATTCGGCAACGAGTTCGTCGTCGATGGGATAACTCATGCCGAATTTCAGGATGGGAAATTCACCCAATAGTCCCAGTTCGCTCAGGGCCTGAAGCAGGTACGCGTGCGCCAGCCCGCTTGCGGCGAAGCCGACGGGCTTTCGCGCCCGGGCGGGATAATCGATGCGATTCAACCCCAGCCGGCGCGCCTCCCGGACAGCCCGATCCTGTCGCTCGGACATGTTCGCTTCCTGCCACCACGTCCTGGGCGGCAGCAGGACGTATTTGTCCAGGTTGATTGCCGACGTCTCCAGCACCTTCTTCTGATGCGTGGTCAGGTCGGGATATTGGTTGGGACTGCATTGAACGGTCCCGCCGCCGTCGGCGAGGTTGTTCGTCAGCACGTAACCCATGTACAATTCCGAGGCGGCGGAGATTTCGAAGGCGGCGCCGACGAAATCCTTTACCTCCTGCGGGTCGGACGGTTCGATGGTCGGGATGAACAGGTGTTTCGAGATGTACCTGCTGTCGGCGGCGACCTGTGTCGAGTCGCACCACGGGTCGTCGCCATAGACGACTATCGCCCCGCCGTCCGGGTCGGCCCCGGCGAGGTTGCCCAGCGCCAGTCCGTCGGCGGCGACGTGGACGCCGACGGATTTCATAACAATCATTGCCCGACAGCCGACCACCTGCGTACCGTTCAACATCGCCGCAGCCAGGGCCTCGTTGTTGTTGATTACCGCGCGGACGCCTTTTTCGTTCAGCAGGTCCTTTATCAGTGCCATCGAATCGAAGAAACCCGCGATGGGGCTTCCGGGATAACCGCCCAGAAGGTGCACGCCGCCGGCGACCTCCAGGGCGCCCTTGAGGAGCAGTTCGTTGCCGGTGAATATCTGCGAGCCTTCGCCGGCGAGAAATCTCGGGTCCACTTTCATCGTCGCACTATTCTACGATACTTGCTTGGTCCGAAGAAACCTTTTTGCCCGAGGGTACATATTGATTATGGTGGGTCCCAATTGGTGGCACAGGTTTTCAACCTGTGCACGCCCAACAGTCAACGAAGCAACCACAGGTTACAAACCTGTGCCACCAACGAACTGTCCACCAAAATCAATATGCACCCTTTGCCCGATGATTACTTGGCAAGGCAGCAGGATGGGAGTATCATTCCTGTCAATCCAAATAGAGGAGACAATGATGGCGACACGACTGGTAAAAGCGAAATTCAAGGACAATTACTGGCGGATATACCATGGCCGGGATGAAATCACGCTTAAATCCCTCGAAGAACTGCCGGGCGCCGCCGCCGGCGCCAGGTTCGTTCTGCGATCGAGCATGGATAATTTTTCGCACTTCCTCTACTCGACGGACGATGCGCCATTCGAGAAATCCGCCGACGGCTGCATCGAGGTGAGTTTCAAAAAGGGCGGAACCTCCGACCAGCATACCACCGTCGTAGTAAAGGCCGTCGCCGCCGACGGGACCGAATCGAAACCTTACACACTCAAGTTCGGCTACTATTCCAGCGAGTTCTACAAGGCCAGCGGACTGATGTCCTACCCCGACATAGTCATCATGGGCAGCCAACCCATTCTGAACTTCCACGTCGGCGAGGTGGAGGACTGGGGCTTTCCCGAACCGCTGCCGGAAGAAATCGAATTTGCCGCCAGGAAGTGGGGGCCGGTGATAGAGGACGCCGAGACGGGCTACGATAAGGCGAAACTGCTCATCAAATCCCTGATGGACGACCTCTGGCCGCATAATGGCAATCCGTCCGACGAACAGGAAGCGTCCCGACCTTTCGTGCAGTACGAGCGGATGGTCTCCGGTCAGGACAAAGGCTGGTGCACCAACTTCGCGAAGATTTACGTTCACGCATGCAATTGTCTGGGCGTTCCCGCTCGCGTCGTGGGCATGGGGCAGATTCATTATCGTTCCGACACTTTCAGAATTCAAAGAGGGGGATGTCATTCCACCTGCGAGATATTCGACGACGCGTCGAATCAGTGGATATGGATGGACATCAGTTTTTACGCGCTCGGTGCGTACCTGGGCGAGGAAGGGCCGTTGAGCATGGCCGAGTTTCACCTGTTCCTCAACCAGCCGACTAGGCGAAAGAGGCTGAAATTACACATCTATAACATGGACGATAAGTCGGATAAAATCCTACCACTGGATGAGTGTCCCAAAACCACGTTTGACTGCTGGGAAGGATGGGACCGCGAGTTCCACTACGGCAAGCCGAATATCGATGAAAAAAGTGATAAGGGAAATTAAGTCCACCGTCCCCTTGTCTCCAAAAGGAAAACGTAAAATATATGTATAGTGTCCCCTGATATCAAACTCCAGCCGGGACCGGCGCCAAAGAAACCAAAAAAGACAAAAAAAAGGACCAAAACAAAATGACAAGAGATAATATGTCTGTTCCCTTTACTTCGGTTTCTCTACTGAAATATCGTCCAACCATTTCGGCGGTTTCGGCGCTTTGCCTTTTTGGATTATCTTTCGCCACTGTTGGTCTGTCAGTCGGCCCTTCGAGGTCGGTCTCCAGAACTCTCGGTAACTCATCACGCCGCCGCGGGCCAGTTGCAGTTTCCCGCCGTAGTCAATAATGACGTAAATCGCCCTTGGCCGGGCCAGGCCGACGTGCAAAGCATTTTGCCACAGGCGGTCGCTGGAAACGGTGGCGACAATGGAGCGATCCGGCGCAATGCCCAGCTGGTTTCCCTGGAAACCACACAAGGGCGCCAGCGTTTCGCCGAAATCCAATATCCACCGCTTCTGCACTTTGGTCAGTTTCCTGCCGGACAGTTGTCTGTCTGCTATTTCCCTGGCCTTCATGCACATCCTGGTCAGCCCGGCCAGCCGACCTACGGCTGCATCATACTCGCCAAGCAGTTCCTGGGCGTCCAGGGAAACCTTGATCATCTCATCCCAGAACCGGAGGTTCGGCTCAATGTAGCCGACATACGGTGGCTCTGACCCGCCCCAAACACTCCCCAGGTCCTCGATCTGCAACTGGAATGTGTGGCGATACCCAACCCAGCCGCACATGGCGGTGTTCAGCACCTTGTCGGCATAAGCGGTCGTGGACATGAACTTCGGGTGCCGCTTTGTGAGTTTCGGCTCAGCCAGAGCGTCAAAGATTCGAGTCCACAACTCCCACATCTCACTATTGTCGTGCAGGAAGCAAATTTCGTCGTCGTCATCATCATCATCGTCGTCATCGTCGTCATCATCGCCGTCGTCATCATCGTCATCATCATCGTCATCGTCCCACCCGTCGTCATCATCATCGCCGTCGTCATCGCTGACTATTTCGGCAATTTCGTCGATTCTCCTGGCGAGGATATTGCGAATGTCTTTATGCGTCCGGGCAAGCAGGTGCCGTTTTGCCCGTTCGTTTCCGCAGCAGGCAAATACGTCCAGGCCGCTGGGCAGGAATCGCTTCGGAAAGACCGGCCAGATACACTGTTGCATTATTTTCGTATCCGGCGTGGCACATTTGGGCAGGACAGCCGTCAGCAGCGGCTTGTGTTTTGCATCACGCCCGGCCTCGCGCAGAGTGGCGAAGATGTGGATCGGATACTTGTCAAACCCCGCATCTCGCAATTCCTTGCGTAAATCGGCCAGGCCCTTGCCGGCGAAGGCCCGCTTGATCCTCTCCCTGTCGGCGCCGGTCTCACCGCCGACCTCTTTAAATGGAACCGTCTGTCTAACAGCGCACAGATTCGAGTTGCCCAACAATACCCAATACGGACAAAGGAATTGAGAAATGAAATCGATTTCAGACTCAGAACAGATGCATCCCATAGCCAGGGCGGTCTGGAGGACTTTGTCATCGCCCAGATTCATCGGAAAGGCCAGGAACGTCCTTGCCCGGTAAAATCGCTCCAGTCGCTTGTTTCCGACATAGAAAGACATCGGCTTGCAAAGTGAGTAATCAATATCACGTGCGAACAGCGGCGAGTTTGGGACAATCTTTTCGGCCGAGATGCGTTTCAGTTCGGTTGTTACGTCCTTTTCGATTTGCCCGTAGAGTTTCTTTCCGGCGGCGGTTTTCGGACGCCATTGGGGATTTATTAACTTCATCGCCACAGCCATGAACGTAGCGCCGCCCGATCGGCCCGGACCGGTGATGACCGAACCGTCTTTGTTGACCTTGCCCGCGGAAAGGACCGACCAGGATTTCGCCAGCATTTTCTCGAGTCGGGGCGATTGATGACGCTCGAATTTCTCAAATCCCTCCTGGAATATATCGTTGAAAGCGCGCACGGCGGTGTCCGTGGTGATGAAGTACGGCAGGGGTTTCTTCTTGAGTTTCCTCGGATCCATCGGGCCGTGGTAGAAATTAAACAGCCGTTTCCCGGTCTCTGACGTGATGACCATGCCGTACCTGGCCAGGAGTTTCTTTCCTTCCGGCGGGCCGGTGTAGAGTTTCATTCCGGCGACTTTGGACAGGTCGAACATCGGCTTTTCTTCAGACAGGCAAAGTCCGGGCGAAATAAACACAAGCAGACAAACCAGAAATATCCGTTGCATAACAAGACCCCTTTCATTCCCTGATTATATTGATTCAGACCTTAAAAAATTGGTATTATGTCCTTATGTAACGCCTATCCGCCGGCGCGTCAGTCCGATTCCACCGGCAAGCAGCATTACCAGGCAGAGCGGTTCGGGGATCGGCTGGGTGCTTTGGCCCCAATCGTCCAGAACGACATCAAGGTCGTCCTGCCCGACAAACCCGTCGCCGGAGGGGTCTGGCGCCGAACCCTGCGTTACACTGTCTCCCCATTCGCCCAGCACGATGTCCAGGTCGTCCTGACCGACGAATCCGTCTTCGTTCAGGTCGCCCGGCAGGTATTCGGGCCTCAGCAGCAAGACCCAATCATCCTCACTCGGCAGGTTCAGGATGTAATCGGTCCCTCCGGTCAAGTCTGCGATTGGGGTTTCATCTCCCGTACGCGGATCGAACCAGAAACCCTGAAAGACGCCTGCCAGGCCGGTCAGTTTGACCGTTACGGCCCCGCCGCTTTCTACGTCCCATTTGTCATTTGGTCCCATCGTAAAGTACAGGATCTTCCTGCGGTACGGGTCGGCCAGGGCATAGCCGTTGCTGACCAGGGACGGCGACGGGACCATCTCACCAAAGGTCTCGCCGAGGTGCGTTTGGACAAAAGGGTTGACCAGACGCAGCCACTGTTCCGATTCGAGATCTGTCTCGATGTCGTCGAACCCGAACAGGCCGTGCTCCGACGTGCTGGAGCCGCGGATCAGTCCGCCAAGCCCGCCGGCTGCGACGCACTTCCAGAAGGCCCGACGAATGTCGGCAGGGGTGAAGTTCTTGTTCGGATGGCTGGCCATGTTCTCGCCCCAGGCGTCATCCATGCTCACCGGGACATCTGCCGCCTGGAAATAACTGATCATGTCGGCGATGATGGCCACTCTGTCGCCGCGGCTGTCGAACGTCTGTCCCGCCATTACATATGTGCCGGAACCGCCGCCATATCGACTGGAGACGGGATGATCGTAGGGGTCCAGGCCTCGCAAATGTTCGCCGAACCAGTCGATATTGGACTGATTCCGGTATTCCCGTATGTCGATGCCCGTATTGAACATCACCACCGGATACCCACCCAGGCGGGCTACGGCGTAGCGGATCACGAGCGCCTCGGTTGCCGACTGGGCCGACCAGCCGGGTTTTCCGGCGTCGTCGGAGTAGAACATGATATGCCCGCCCAGACCGCGATCCGTCAGGCTCGACATGCGCTCTTCCATACGGTCCCAGATATCCAGATCGAACTGATGATTGCTCCAGTGCCCGTCGAAAATGTAATCATGCCTGCCGCCCTCCCAGAGGCCGTACTCCTCGGTCAGGCGCGTCTCCATCATCAACAGGTTGTTGTTACTCTGGAAATCGGCCGCCCCGTTGAAAATCGACGCATTTCCCGGCCTGCTGTAGAACTCGTTGCGCAAGGCGATGGGGGTAACATATCCGCCGTCAGCGAATTTCCACTTCATGGGATGAGTCGGGTCGGCCTTCAGCATTCCGGATAAACCTGAGGCGACGCAGTTCAGCGAACCGCTCTGATTATCAAGATCGCTGTCGGCCGAAGATGTCAGATAATTCCACTGTCCCAATTCCGTCGGCATAAAACCGACCTTCCAGGTATCGTTTCCTGCATAATAGCCGGGAAGGGTGATTGTCCCGCCGCTGGGCACATGCGTGAACGTCGCGTCAATCTCCAATTCGAACGGATTGCCCGAATACGTGCAGTTGGTCAGGGAGGTTACATGCCGTCGCCACTTGCCGACGTCCTGGCCGTAAGCGGTTGGGCCAACAAGGCATGCCGTCAAGGCGAAGGACACCAACACGCGCGAGGAAATATTTCTATCTCGGAATCTCACTGCAAGCCTCCTTTTCAATAATTATCGCGGAAAACAGAAAGATTTAAATCCGAATCGGCGTCAGGTTGATGATTGTTACGGCGCCGCCGAACCTGATGGCCGCCTTTGAGCCGTTGGGGGAAAAGACAACCTGGCCTGTCCCGTCAACGGCGCCCCGGCCTCGCATTTCCAGCAGCGTTTTGCCGGTCTCAACGTCAAATATGCGGACTGACCGCCCGTCCTGAACGGTGGCGGTCTTCCCGTCGCCGCTGATTGCGGCGCACGCCCATCCGGCGCCGGAAAGGAATATCTCCTGCAATATTTTCGCGGTAGTCGAGTCCCAGAATCGCAGAACCTGCCTGCTTGTCTTTATGGTCTGTCCGAGCGTAGTCTGGACCTGCCCCACAAGGTTTCCGCCCGGCGCGGCGACCAGGGGTGAATGGACATCGGCGACGATCTCGCCGGTCTTCTCCATCCGTGCAAAATCGTACACGATGAACTTCCTGCCGGATTCGTGCGGCACGAGGAGCGTCTTCCGGTCGCCGGAGACGATAGGCCGCAGGCCGGTGGTCTGAAGGAGTTTTTTCCCATAGATGTTATAGACGGTCGCGCCGCGAGAGATCCGGATCGAGCCTGCACACTCCGGCGGCGTGGGGACGACCCAGTTTTCATGGACTACAAACGCCTGACCGCCGGCGCTGAAGGCGTGGATGCGGAGCGGGACATCGAAGGAATTGAAATCGGCCCGCTTGTGCCGGAACGAGCGAGTAAGTTTACCGACGCCTGTGGGCCGGACGCAGACTTCGGCGGCGGATGTAACGATTTGCCTGCCGTCGGGTCTGAATCGCACTGAATATATCGCCCCGCCCTGGCCAGCGAGCGTACGGACGGGCAGGCCGGTGGTCGTATCCCACAGGCAGGTCGCTCCCTCGCAGCCGACGGCCGCCATCCGGCCGTTGTCGCTCAAGGCCGCAGAAGTAATGACCGACCGGCTGGTGAATTGGAAAACCTCTCCCGGCTTCTCGCCTGCGAAGTCCAGCAGTGTAACTTTGTGGGGCCGGCAGATTATTGCCTTGCCGTGGCGAATCGGCAGGGCGGCTGCTCCCGGCACAGAAATCACAGCCCGACCCGTTGAGGCATCGAATACGCAGGTATTCGCACCGTCCCGGCAGAGGAGATGCTTTCCGTCCGGCGAGAAGCCGTAAATGGCCGTTATCGTCGCTCGCTCGTCTGTATCAAGATTGATAACCGTTCCGTCCGGCAGGCGAGCCGGAGCAGTAACCGTCAACGCCGCCCCGCAACCGGACAACCATGCGGCAGCGATGGGAAATATTATAAATGACAAAATCTTCCGCATTGCAAAAACTCCTTTATCGGCCGATCTGCTTTAAAACACATTCCCGCCGGAAAAATTTCTTGTTGAGTAAGTTTAGAATTTGTCCAGGCCTGTAAATACTTCCGAATTAGTCTGGGCAACGGCTTGCAGTATCTTGGCGGCGGCGTCGGGACTCAAGAGTAAATCATGCCTGGCGACACGCAGCGCATCCGTTGCCCTTTCCCATAAATCAGCAGCAGAAGCCTTCACAGGAGAACCCCTTCTCTGGAAGCGTTGATATACAGCGGAAATTCACAGGCCTCATAATCAGCGACATCCACCGGCTCAGCGTGGATAGGTCTGCCAAGTTCCAGAACCAGGCCATAAAGGGCGTTGATACAGGTCCAGGAATCATGAGGTTCAACCGGTTGACCGTCCAGCAATATAAGAAAATCAATGTTGCTGTCCGGTCCGGCCTGACCTCGGACTTCGGAACCATACAACACCACGCCACGCAAACGCTTACCAAAGGCGTCTTTCAGAATTGACTTAACCTGCATGAGCAATTCGTTCGTCGCCATAACCGATTTCTCCGATTCAATCACGCAAAATCGACCGGAAGATATTGTAACGCAAATTGCGCCCCGTGTCATTCCTTATGATGCGGGCTTCGTCCCCAGTGGAGTTTTCCGGTCAGCGTTCTGAAGAAAGTCCCACTGGGATGTGAAATAATTCTTGCCCGGCTCTCGGCCCGGCGGATTTGGACGGCCTGACCTTCTCTTACGGGAGTGGA
>DAOVFI010000312.1 GCA_030673005.1 Planctomycetales bacterium | reverse complement strand
CCGACGAGATCGTCCGCCGCGTGGTATGCCGCAGCGAGCGGAGCGGTGTGAGCGTCCAGTGCCGCAAGGGCTGCGCCGCCTGCTGTCGGTACATGGTGCCGTTGTCTGTTCCCGAGATATACCGGCTGTGGGATGAGATTCAGTCCTTCCCCGCCGAACGGCGACAACGCATCCTCTCCGGCTGCCTGGAGGTATCACGGAAGATTCTGGAGTCCGAACCCGTCCCCGTTACCCAAACGCCGGGCGACGAACCGGCAGATGCCGAGCCTGATGCGTTAGATCGCTGGTATGCCGGTATCGACTCCGCCTGTCCGCTGCTTGAGGGGGAAGTCTGCACGATCTATCCGCTTCGTCCTGTTTCCTGCCGTGAACACATCGCAATCACGCCGGCGGAATATTGCCGGCCAACGAATCCCGGCCACGCCCGCCTGCTGAAACCGCCCTTGAGCGTCATTGAGTCGCTTGGCAGACTGGCCGCCGAGATGGAAGGGACTGAAATCGAGGCGATATTGCTTCCGCTGGCGCCGGCGTGGCGCGATGTCAATCGTAATCGCTCCGTTCGCCAATGGCCTGCGCCGGTTTTATTCGAGCGTTTCGCGGACATCGTTCACGACATGTCCCGCCGTAAAGCGGCGGCTGCGTAACGTAGTACTCTATTCAATCCGTTCGAGCAGACGCCGTGCGTTGACCGAGAGGATTTGCACCTTTTCCTCTTCGGTAATGTCTGCGCCGATGACCTTTCCGAGTTGGACGGCCTGGCTGTGAAAATAAGCGTCCGAGCCCCAGATGACCTTCTCCGCCCCCGCCGCCTCGACCAGTCGGGCCACAAGCCCGCGCTGGGCGGTGCTGTAGCACAGTTCGAGATAGACGTTGGGACAGTCGCGGGCGATCCGGACGTATCCGTCCTCGTTACGGGCGCCGGCGTGGGCGAGCAGAAACGACGCCTGCGGGTAGCGCTGCGACAGCGAACGTATCTCGCTGAACATCTTCTCATCGCCGTCGGTGTGGAACAGCAACACAAGGCCTCTCTCGTCGGCGATTTCGTAGGCGGGTTCATAGGCGGGATCGGTGTACGGGAAACCCTCGGCGTGAAGGTTGTGGAGTTTGGCCCCGATAAATCCTTCAGCCACCCACCGCCGGACGCTCCGTCGAACCCGCCGGGCGTCGAAGGGATACACCGAGATGTATCCGAGTATCCTGCCCGGGCATGCCTGCATGGCTTTGAGAATTTCGGCGTTTCCGTACTCGACGTCGAGCGACATGCAGCGCATGTGGCTGCAAGCGATTGCGCGGACTCCGAGCGCGTCCATCGACTCGACCAGCCGCTGCGGCGACAGGTCCGATATGGCGAATGCGTATCGACCGAGGTGCCCGTGCATGTCGATAACGTCTATCTCCATCGGCCTGCCCGCCCGCGCCCGCTCAAGCAGTGTGCTCATCGCTGAATCCCCCCTGTCAGGCGTTCGATGTTTTCCGAGCCGATTCGGCGTTTCTGCTCATCCGTAATGTCAGCGTACATCAGTTGCACAATCGCAGCCATCGGTTCGCTGTCGGGAAAGCCCGAGCCGAACAGCAGCCGATCCGCCCCTACCCGCTCGACGATCTGCTCGATACCCCTGTAGTTGCGATAGTTCCTGCCGGTGCACAGGTGGATATTGTCGAACCGCTCAAGCATCGGCAGCAGAACGCGCTGGAGCCGGTAGCCTACTTCGGACAGGATGATCGGCATTTTCCCGAACCGCCCGGCCAGGTCCGCCACGTCCGGCAGCGAGAGCATTTCAGCGGAAACATAAACCGGCATCCGGCAGTCGGAAAGCGCCCCGAAGAGCCGATCGCTGAGCCATTCGGCGATAATCCAGTAGTCCGCTTTCGGCCTGATCCACACCGCCCCGGCCCCACGGGTGACGGCCTCGGCAACCTGCTCGGACTCGTCGGGCAAGTCCCCGGCGGTATTCGGCACGACCACCGGACAGGGCGATAACTCCGGCTGACGCGAGCAGGCCTCGTAGAGTTTCACGTTCGAGAAGGGCGCATCCGTCTCGAAATCCGCCGGCTCGATCCGCACGAGCGCCCTGCCGATGTCATATCGCTCCATCGTCGCCAGAAGTTCCTCGACCGCCACTACGTCCCGATCGCCGGGGCGAGCGCCGAGAATACCCGCCTGAATGTCAAAAAGATCGATCGTCATCTAAACGCTCGTTTCTATATTCTGTAACACATTCGGGGTAATCATAACTTGTTCTTTCCGACCGAATCAAGCAGGAAAGGTGGGCCTGGCGGTTCAGCCTATCGCCTGACGGCTTATGACAACTTTCTGATAATTCGCGGGCCGAGGATTTTCGCCAGACCTACGGGAAGTTTTTTCCAGCAGGCGACCATCAGGCGGTACTTCCGGCTGTCGGGCCGAAGTTCGGGCATCTGCCCGCCTTCGGGCAGGAGATAATGCCAATAAAGCGGAACCTCGCGTGCGCCCCACTCCTTCTTGAATCCGTACGTGCCGGAATCGCGTGTACTGCGTCCGAAATCGAACATCCCGGCCCCGGCGTCGGCGGCGTCGGCCAGCATCGTCCAGTACATCAACCTGTTGGCCATCAGTCTGCCGAACCGCTTATCGCTGCCCGACCACGGTACGTGAAAACCCCGCCTGTCGGTCATCGTCAACGACGCCGCCACCGCCCCACCGGCCGAACGTGCGACGAATATCTTCACCACATCGCCGAAAACATCGATAATCAGACGGAAAAAACGCCGACTATGCGGCGGGCTGCCGAGGTCACGCATCGTTCGGGCGTACACCGCATGATACTCATCCAGCAATTCCGCCCCGCCGGTAACGACCTCCAGATCGCTCTTGCGGCTCTTGCGGACCTTGGTCCGAACCTTCGTCTTGAGCTGCTCCCACATCGCCTCGGACCCGTCGGGCAGGTCCAGCCACATCGTTACCTTGTCCGTCCGAGTCTCCAGCGATTCGCCGACGGGATCGATCTGCCGCAATTCGACCCAATGTACTTTACCATCGACCAGGAAGTTTCGCGCCTCGCCGATTAACGCCTCACGCGCCGACTCGTCGTCGGCCAGGACGCCGGCTGCGTCAAAGTACGGCAGCGAACACATGTGCGAGCCGAACAGGAGGCTCTTCTGTGCAACGAGCATCAGGACGCCGACGACCTGTCCGCCCCGCCGCCCCGTCAGGTAGTAAGGCCTGTTCCCGTAAGCGGCCTGCATAACCTCACCCCAGCGGGGATCGTGAAATATCGTCGAATCCGCCCGCCCAGACAGGTACTCCTCCCACGCCGGCGTATCTGAGGATATGCTCACTTCACACGGACCGGAATCGGATGTGTTATGCAAATCGTTTTTAATCTATATTCTCCATAATGTTCACGTACTTCGTAACAGTCTGTTTGACGGGTGGCACGGTCAAGCAAGTTCGAGGCTCTTTGGCCTCGAACTTGCTTGGCCGTGGTCGGACTTACTTCACGGCCAAGCCTCCGCTGCGCTCCGGCTTGACCGTGCCACCCGACTCATTAAATTAGATGTTAC
>DAOVFI010000370.1 GCA_030673005.1 Planctomycetales bacterium | reverse complement strand
GGTAGAATTCGGCGTTGTTTTTCCGTTAAGTATGTGAATATCGCAATTGAACGTAAAGAATTCCTTTGAGTAATCTGTTAGCAGACGATAAATACAAGGTTTAAAACAATGTGGATATACATTGTCATTGTGATCATTTTTCTTGTAGCTGCCTACTTCTTGTTTGTCCGCTACGCCCGACGTATTGGTTTGAAGCGAATGGCCGCTGGTGTCGATATTGTGAAGGCCGGCATTGCTGTAGAACTCCTTCGCAGATACAAGTTGAAGTACGATGACAAAACAGCCGTTAAACTGGCTGTCGCTGTCGCCAATGAACTTTTCAGCGATCCGCCAGCGCCAGGCCCAGGCACATCCGAAGCCGCCGCATTCTTAAGCGAGAATCGAGACTTGGTTCGGGAGAACATGCGAGAACTCGAGGAAGACGTCCAAACCCGTGAGGCCCTTACGCAGGCTCTCCGCGTGAAAGCGATGGTTGCCTTCGCACAAGGGAAACGCGGTAGAGCACACCTCATCGAGCCAATCGAAAAGATCAAGGAGCTAGGCCTGCTGATACCTGGCGGAGATGTGCCATCTACGGATACCTTCTTTCCACTCGTCCAAAGGTACTACCGCCTGATCAAATCCGATGGATGAACCGAAGGGGAAATGCGTACAAGCGGCTACACGCTGACTAGAAGAACTGGCGCGGCCAGTTTGCTTGTAGGTGGTTTGTACCGTTAGGATGACTCATGCTAATTTGCAGGATGGGCGAATTCGCACCGTAAGTGCAACGATGACTGAATACAGGGGACATCGCAGACGAACTCCGGTATATTGCAGGAAAGGCCGGACAGCCAGGAATGAAAAGACCAACGAAACAACCAGAGCGAATGACAAGGTTAATGACAGATAAGAAGTCAATCCCATTAACGGAGGCCGGATCGCCCTTTGATGTTGCCGGCGTTAAAACCAAGGCGGCAACACGAGACATCCTCGCGGCGGTTCGAGAGGTCCGGTCAAGACAGGCCCGGTAAAAACATGTGAAGCCTTGGTGAATGCGGGAACGCCGTCACAAACGATCAAACGGCCTCGGGCGGTTCGAAGCTCGGACAGTCGCCCCGAGTGTTTCGATTGCCGAACGCCATATTTTTCCGTACTGATAAACAGGCCTATCCCTTTAGGAAAGGTATGGCCCCCCCCCGCCGTCGGCAATTCCGTTTTATCACACACCTTGTTATAGACATCTCTTCCGAATATGCCGATTACTATATAGATACAGACAAATACAGGGATAGATTTTCGCTATGATAATTAAAACCAAGATTGTTGCGACGGTCGGACCGGCCAGCAGGGACGTGCCGGTACTGACGCGGCTGGTCAAGGCCGGCGTGGACGTGTTCCGTATCAACTTCTCTCACGGCACACTGGACGAACACGAGCAGATACTCAAAAACATCCGCCGGGTCTCGGATGATTTGGGCGAGCCGCTGGCGGTTATGGCCGATCTGTGCGGGCCGAAAATCCGCGTCGGGAAAATGCGCAACGGCGGGGCGATGCTGGCCAAAGGCGCCGAAATCACTATCCGGCGAAAGCCCGTCGAAGGCACCGGCGAACAGATCAGCACCACATTTCCCGAATTAATCGACAAGGTTCGCAAGGGTCAGAAAATCCGCCTCGACGACGGAAAGATCGAACTGGAAGTCGTCCGCAGCGCCTCGCAGAATGCCGTTCTCTGCCGGGTCGTTACCGGCGGGATTCTCTCGAGCGGCAAGGGCGTCAACCTTCCGAAGACTAACCTGTCGCTGTCGGCCCTGACTGAGAAGGACCGCGCCGACGCGAAGTGGATCGCCAGGCGGGATTTCGATTACGTCGCATTGTCTTTCGTCCAACGGGCCGCCGACGTGAAGGCGCTGCGGAAGATCCTCGCCGGCGCCGACAGCGAGGCTCGCATCATTGCGAAGATCGAGAAGCCCCAGGCCGTCAAGAACATCGACGCGATCATCGCCGCCGCTGACGGCATTCTCGTCGCCCGCGGCGATATGGGCGTCGAGATGAGCCTCCCGGAGGTTCCGCTGGTGCAGAAGCGCCTGGTGCGGCTTTGCGCCGGGCAGGGAAAAGTCTGCATTATCGCCACGCAGATGCTCGAGACGATGACCGAAAATCCCACTCCCACACGGGCCGAGGTCTCCGACGTCGCCAACGCCATACTGGACGGGACCGATGCGGTCATGCTGTCGGGCGAGACCGCCGTCGGGAAATATCCCGAAAAGGCGGTCCGCATGATGGGCAAGATCGCGCAGCGGACCGAGCGTTATCTCGACGAGGTTCACACCGACCGCAGGATGCGCCGGCATTTCAAGTGGCTGTTGACGGAACTGGACGATTCGACGCCGGGTCCGAAACACAAACATAAACGCCACACCGACCGGATATCCGACGACCTGCTGGCCATCGCAAAGGCCACTCAAGCACTGGTCAACAGCGAGACCGTGCGTGCGGTAGTTACGTTCACACTGACCGGAAACACAGCCAGGATCCTCTCGAAGATGCGCCTTCCGGTGCCGATCCTGGCCCTGACGCCGTCGGAGCGGGTTATGCAGCAGGTGTGCCTGTGTTACGGCGTCCACGCCCGTCGGACGGGCATGTTCGAGCACACCCGCGAGATTCTCCCCGCCGCCGCAAAGGAGGTTCGCCGCCTCCGCTGGGCCCGCAAAGGCGACAAGATAGCCGTAGTTTCAGGACGACCTCTGCGAAAACCCGGCACAATCAACACGCTGGTCGTACATACGCTGTAACCGCCTGCGTCTGCAAACTTGCTATTTCGACCTTTAAACGTTGACTTTGTGTTACAATAGTGAACGAAAGGACGAACATGATGGCCACTAAAGATGTTGCCAAGAACGTCATAGATGCCTTGCCGGAGCAGGCGAGCATGGATGATATTATCCATGCACTGTATATCAATGCCAAGTTTGAACATGGCGAGCGGGAGATTCGAGAGGGAAA
>DAOVFI010000581.1 GCA_030673005.1 Planctomycetales bacterium | reverse complement strand
CGAATTTTCTCCGCCCGGCGGCGTTGTCGGCCAGAAGCAGGTACTTGCAGGCCCTCGATACGTACACCAGGTCGTTGACGGCGCGTAGATCCTTCAGGTTCCCGCAGGCCAGACGGGCGAGGACAGCCTTCTCTATCTTTTCGGAAAGTTCCTTAAATTCGGCCGCTGCGGTACGCTCGCTACAGGCGGCCTGCTTCAACTGCTCCAGCGCAATTACTCCCAGCCAGGTGTCGTCGAACCGGCCCGGTTTTTCCCGGACCGACCCGATCGCCGCTTGACGCTTCGGTGAAATCGGCCGGGCTTTGCCCGTCTGCCCCCAGGCCGAACAACAGGCAATCCCGACTGATAACGCACACGATAGACCGTATCGAAAAATCATTCCGAATTCCTCTCTAAAACAGCAACGCTTCACGCTTCTTTTTCTATCGACCATCGATGTAAGATTCAAGAACCGTCTCCCAGCGGTTTGCAATTACGTATAAACAATACCCCCTTGTGGTCAGGTTCAGTTGGTATGGAAACAATATAGCAGGATTTCAGGGATTTTAAGATTACATAGATTGAAACAAATTAAAATCCCCATAATCATATAATCCCTGTAATCCGGCTCTTTCAAGCCGACTGTAACCAGGAACTCTTGAATTTATTGAACGCCGTTCAATCTTTGATGAATCGTTGTAATCGATTTAGCAAACTCCCACCCTTCTCCTGCCGATACTCCATTAGGCCGATCCCGTTGGAGGAATCGGACTCTAAAGTCCTCGGAGGCTTTTTTTCGGAGTGAAAATGATGAGAACCCTTTTATCTCGCTTTACTTGCATGACAGTCGCGTTTTTTGCGGCGATTTGCGCATTTCCCGCTGTGTCATCGGCCATCGTGGTTTGCGACGACCCTGCCGATCACCAGTACGAATCGATGTCCGAACTTGAGGGCGTCGGATACCTTTCCACCACAGGCGGCACAACCGGTGTATTAATCAGCCCCGTTCACGTCCTGACCGCAGGGCACGCCGTCAATAGTAGTATCACCGGCCACACATTCACGCTGCATACCGCCAATGGTTACGAGTCATTCGGACTGGTCGAGAAATACCTTCACCCTCATAAGGACCTTGCCGTCGTCCGGCTGGACAGGAGTACCGGCCTGTCCGGTTATCAGATTAATACCCAGACGAACGAGGTCGGCAGCGAGATTATTATAGTCGGCTTCGGCGAGAGTGGAACCGGCAAGCCGGAACCGAACGAACACCCAAAGGGAATCGGACGCTACGGAAGCAATCGGGTCGATTATTCCATCTCCGGCTGCCTGGTGTTTGACTTCGATAAACCGACCGACGACGGCGAGGAACCGACCCCGGGAATCACCGAATCAATGATCGCAAAGGGTGATTCCGGTGGTCCTTCTTTTGTATGGGAGAACGACAAACTGAAGATTGTCGGAATCCACGTCGGCATTCTGGACTCCGACGGCGACTCGATATTCCCCGAATACGGCGACCGGGGATACGACGTTCGGGTCTGCGCGTATTCAGATTGGATACACCAGCAGATTCCCGAGCCGGGAAGTCTCATCATTCTCACCATCGGCTGCTTTGCGCTGATGCTTCGACCTCGTCGATAGCTC
>DAOVFI010000553.1 GCA_030673005.1 Planctomycetales bacterium | reverse complement strand
CAAAGCATATTGAATTCAACGCCTGCCTGCCGGTAGGCAGGTGGTCGCAAACACAGCGACCACGGCACCCGGTTTGATTTTGCGGCATTGCAAGTCCGGCGTTGCGACTATAGAATCCTTCTCATGCAACATCTGATTGAGATCGTTAACCGTTTTTCCAATCCGAAGGTCGCGCTGGTTGGGGATTTTATGCTGGACCGTTACGTGTACGGCGACACGGAGCGTGTCAGCGCCGAGGCGCCGGTTCCGGTGCTGAAGGTCATTCGCAGCGAAAGCCGCATCGGCGGAGCGGGCAACGTCGCCGCCGCCATCCTCGCCCTTGGCGGCGAGGTTACCTGCATCGGCGTTTCCGGAAAGGACAAGGCTGGCGAGGAGCTGACGGTCATGCTCCGGTCCGCCGGGGCACAGACGGTCTCGCTGCTGCACCTCGACGGGCGGGCCACCAGCGTAAAGACCCGTTACATCGGCCTGTCCCAGCACAAGAACGCCCAGCAGATGGTCCGCGTGGACGAAGAGGTTACCGAGGCGCTCTCGACCGCTGCACAGCGGACGGTCAGGGCCGCTGTCCGCAGCCAGACCGCAAACTGCCCCGTCCTCGCGCTCCAGGACCACAACAAGGGCGTTCTATCCGACTCGAATGTGCCGGAGATAATCGCCGACGCCCGCAAGGCCGGCTGTAAGGTCATCGTGGACCCGGCGCTGATATCCGACTACCGCCGCTATCGCGGCGCGACGCTGCTGACGCCCAACCGTTACGAAGCGTCGCTGGCCAGCGGCGTTGAGATCGCCGGGGCAGATACGTCCGCGCTGGAGCGGGCGGGCAGGCAGATACTTATGACCACCGACGCCGAAACGGTGATGATAACTCTGGACAGGGACGGGATATTCCTGCTCGAACGCGACGGGTCCGGGCAAACGTTCCCGGCCCGGCCGAGATCCGTCGCCGACGGGACGGGCGCCGGCGATGCGGTCCTGGCGACAATGGCCGTCGCAATCGGGTCCGGATGCGATTATGCAGACGCGCTTGCGCTGGCGAACGTCGCCGGCGGACTGGAGGTCGAGCGGTTCGGCGTCGTCCCTATCAGCAGGGCCGAGATACTCGATGAACTTCACCGGATGCTCGGGCTTCGCGGGGGCAAGGTCCTGGCCCGCAAGCGGCTTGCCCGCGAGATAATCCGTCGGCGCAGCGGCGGTGAGACGATAGTCTTTACCAACGGTTGCTTCGACCTGCTGCATGCCGGGCACGTCCGCTACCTCCGCCAGGCGCGGGAACTCGGCTCGTGCCTGATAATCGCGATAAACTCCGACGACAGTGTCCGCCGCCTGAAAGGCCCGTCCCGCCCCGTTATCGGCGCAGATGAACGCGCCGAGATGCTCGGCGCGCTGGAATGCGTTGATTACGTAACCATTTTCGACGAAGATACGCCCGAGCCGCTGCTGGAACTGCTCAAACCCGACATCCTCGCCAAGGGCGGCACGACGCCCGTAGTGGTCGGCGCCGAACTCGTCGAAACCTACGGCGGGAAGGTGCTCACTCTGGATAGGGTCGAAGGTGCGAGCACCACTGAGATTATCAATCGTATCGTGGATACTGGTGAACGGTAACCGGTAATAACCGGTAGGCCGGGACGCAGCGCAGCGTCGTCCCGGCAATTCACGCAACGAAGTCGGTAGGCCGGGCCGGAGCGCAGCGTCGTCCCGGCAATTCAAGCAAAGAAGTCGGTAGGCCGGGACGGAGCAAAGCGTAGTCCCGGCAATT
>DAOVFI010000694.1 GCA_030673005.1 Planctomycetales bacterium | reverse complement strand
CCGGCGGCACATCGAGAAAAAGACACTCTCGGTCGGGTACGCATCAGCCTCCGAAGTCGCCCGGAGCCGCCAGGGCGACTGCACCGAGCACGCCGTCCTCGCCGCCGCAATGTGCCGGGCCGTCGGCATCCCCGCACAGGTGGTCGTCGGGCTGGCGTACGTCGAAAACCTCGGCGGCAGGAAGAGCGTCTTCGGGCCGCACGCCTGGACGCGGACGATGGTGGGCGGAAAATGGATCGGCCTGGACGCCGCCCTGAATGGCTACGACGCCGGACACATCGCCCTGGCGGCAGGAAACGGCAGCCCGGAAGATTTCTTCTCCATTATCTCGACTCTGGGATATTTTAAGATCGCCAGGGTAACGCTCGTGAAGTGATTCGGTGTGCCTGCCTACCTGCCTGTCGGCAGACAGGTCGGCAGACAGGCAGGAAACAGAACCTTCCACACCCTACAACTACCGACTACCGACTACGGGCTACTTGGTTTATCCGACCGTCATGTTGTTCCTGTGGATGACTTCGTCGTAAGGTTTTTCGCCAAGGGCGTCGGCGATTTGTGAGGTTTTCAGGCCTTTGATTTTGTTGACCTGCTCGGACGAATAATTCGTCAGGCCTCGGGCTATCTGTCTGCCGGCGCTGTCAATGACGGCGACGGTATCGCCCTTTTTGAAATGTCCCGTTACGGCGGTAATTCCGCTTGGCAGGAGGCTTTTACCCGATTCGCGAAGCGCCCTGGCGGCGCCGTCATCGACGTTGATTTTACCGGCGGCGCGAGCGGCCTGACCTATCCATCGCCGGCGTGAGGACATCTTGGCGCCGACGGGCAGGCAGAGCGTGCCGATCCTTTCGCCGGCCAGCAATCGGGCCAGTATGTCGGGCGTGCGTGCGTTGGCGATAACGACGGCCTCACCGGCCGAAGCGACCATGTGGGCGGCCTGGAGTTTCGCGCCCATTCCGCCCGAACCGCCCCGGCTGACCGCATCGGTAACAAGCCCGGCGGCATCCGTCCCGCCTGCGGTGAGCCTTGTCGAACCGGCGTCGGCGATGACGTCCAGCACCTTCCCGTCGGCCATCACGCCATCGACCACCGTCAGCATCACAAGCAGGTCCGCCCGGAGCATGTTCGTTACAAGCGCCGCGACGATGTCATTGTCGCCGAAGCGCCCTTCGAGTTCATCGACGGCCACAGTGTCGTTCTCGTTGACGATTGGCACGACGCC
>DAOVFI010000453.1 GCA_030673005.1 Planctomycetales bacterium | reverse complement strand
CCCAAATTAATTGTTGTCCGGGGTGCGGTCGCGGGTTTTTTGGCGCCACCAAAACACCAACGCCCCCAAACCGCCGGGGTCCGGTTTGCTTGGGGCCCCAAAACACCGCGGCCACGGCACCCAACGCAAACGCCACATGTCCCTCGGGGACGCCCACGATACCCGAATTGATGAATTAACGTTGTCGTCTTCGTCGCAGGAAACTCAATCCGCCCAGTCCCAGAAGAATCATCGTGCCCGGCTCCGGCACGACTTGCATCCAGTCGTTGGATGAGTCATAGATCGCGTTGATAGGTCCGCAACTGCTGAATAACCTGCCGTCGGCGATCCAGGCGTCCAATTCGCCCTCAACGTTGCCATTAACGTACATGCAATAGCCGGACAGGTCGAGCGAGCAATCTGACGAGATGTCAATGGTTTCAGTGAAGAGACATTCCTTACCGGCAAGGCCTCGATTGTTGTTGTCGTGCATATCGACGAAACTCAGATCGAACTCGCCTGATACGACCAATCCGCCGAGGGCGAAGTTGTCGGCGAACCCGGCTCCGATTGCCCCAGCCAATTCGAGCGTTCCAGCCAGTTCGGGCGATCCCGGAACACCTGCGTTACCGTTGAAGACTATCTCGACCTGGTCGAAGTCGAAATGCTGTTCGTCCGTGGCCTCGATATCGAGGCCTCGACAGTAAATCACCGGTTTCGTCCCGGTCCCTTCAACCTCAAGCCGGGCGCTTTGGGCGAACAGGATGTTCTCACGGACAACCGGTCCCGGCGTTCCGCGAGTAAGTAGCAGGATTCCCGGTGCGTCTCCGAACCCGACTACCATCGTATCGGTCTGAACGGTCGCGGCCCCGCTGATCATGAGAGTCCCGCCGCCACCACCGGTCGGGCCAATTGCGATTACCCCATTGACGTTAAGAGTGCCGTTTGATATATCGTAGGTTCCGCCGGCGCCGGGGCCAAAGCCGATATAGAGGGCCTTGGCGACCGTATTTGTCCCGCCGGTCTGCGTGAACAGGCCGGTGCCCCCTGCCCCAATGAATTCCTTCTCCGCATTCAGTTCGCTGCCCGAAACCAACACGGCGTTTCCGGTCTGATAGGCCAGGCTGCCGAGGCTCAGGCCCGTGCAGTACGCGCCTCGGCTAGTTATGCGAACAGTCCCGCCATTGTTGACGCCGGCGATCCTGTGGGAATTTGGGGCTTCGTTGTCCCAATTGGAGGATGTTTCCCAGAGATCGTCACCGGCAGACCAGTTGGTCGGTAAAACCAGAATATCCTTGGGGTAACCCCGCTTCAGCACGGGCGTCTCATCCCTGATGCTCCATCCGATTAGGTTGGTGACCCCGGCGATGACGTCGTAGTCGCCAGAGTCAAGTAACTTTGTTGGTATTTCTATATATACGTCATGTCGGGGCATGCTCATGCTACCCGGATATACACGCGAGTCGGTCTGTGGTTCGAAGAAGTACCAGTCGGAGAAATCCAGGGGGTTGTCGCCTATGAGGATTCCGTTAATTGCGTGCCCATAGACGCCTACGCTATAAAGCGGGAGGTTAAACCTGTTGGGAGTTGACCAGGCAGGATCGTTGTAAATGTCCGGCAGATTATCCGGCGGAGCGCCGCCGAAGTTGATGGTAGTCTGTACGGAAAACTGCCGGCAACCCCACGTCGGATAGTTGTAAGCGCGCTCATCCGTTATGTCGATACCGGCGCAATGCTTGAACCACGCCTCCTTCTCATCAGAGTTCATCGCCTCCCAGCCGACGTTATTATAAGCAGGATCGGCTGCGCTTTCGTTGAACCTCCAGAACGGATTGTAGCGGTCCTGCTCGTATCCGGAGTAGGCCGAACTCGTTATCGACAAACATACAAGCAGAAAGAGAAACCCCGTCAACCACTTGTTCTTCATCATCGTGAAGCCTCCTTTACAATCTGGAACCAACAAAGAGCAGAGAGCAGTGCCGTTACAGCAGCAAAATAATACCTGCCGGCACAAACAACAACCCAAAAAGTAAAATGTCCGCTTTAACCCCTTTACTACCTGCGGCGAAAGAGAACTGCACCTCCCAGGGTCAGCAGCAGGATACAAGTCGGCTCCGGCACGACTTGCATCCAGTCGTTGGATGAGTCATAGATCGCGTTGATAGGTCCGCAACTGCTGAATAACCTGCCGTCGGCGATCCAGGCGTTCAATTCGCCCTCAACGTTGCCATTAACGTACATGCAATAGCCGGACAGGTCGAGCGAGCAATCTGACGAGATGTCAATGGTTTCAGTGAAGAGACATTCCTTACCGGCAAGGCCTCGAT
>DAOVFI010000713.1 GCA_030673005.1 Planctomycetales bacterium | reverse complement strand
CCGGGTCATCGAACTCAATTCGTTTTCCGCAATGTTCAACCAACTGCCGTGTTTCGGCGTGTAGTGAAATTCGATCCGTCGCACAAGTTCGCGGGCCTTTTTCGCCTCGAACGCCTCGTAAAAAGCGCCCCGCGTATGCGTGTTCAAATTGTCACAAACCAGCCTCACCTTCTCGACGTCCGCATAACGAGTGCGAAGAATCTCTTCCATCTCCAGCGCCCAATCGACCTTCGTGCGTCGTGGGCGGGCACTCACCTTGCGCCATCCCTTGAGCGGCTCGGCAAACATAAAAATGCAGGCCGTTCCCGCTCGTTCGTATTCGTAATCGACCCGCCGGGGATGTTCCCTCGTCGCGGCAATCGGCTCCCGTGTTTCCTTCGTCAACTGCACCGGCTGCTCGTCCATGCAAACAACTGGAAACGCCGCGTCATACGGCCGAGCATAGGTTCCCAGCACATCCTCCATGCATGCGGCAAACTCGGCGTCGGCGTCCGGCGGAATGACCCAATATTGAATTTTCCGCTTCGTCATACCGTTTTTTTTAGCGTTCTGCGAACCGTTTCATAGCTGATCGAGTCTGCGATTTCCAGTTTGACGATCTGGCCGGCCAGCAATCGCAGTGTCCAGCTGGCAACTCCGGCGGGCGGCTTGCCCAGCCGCAGCGCGATGATTTCCGCGTCCTGTTTCCCGTCAAGGATTTTGGGCCTCGGCGGCGTTTCACGTTTTTTCCGGTTCAACACGGTGCCGAGTCCTTCGGTGACGAGTCGTCGTCGGACATTTTCGATGGTTCGTGTTCGACAGGACAATGCCTCGGCGATTTTGGCGTCGGACCAGTTCGGCCCGTCGACATCCGCCTTAAGCAGGATATTTGCGCGCCGCACTTTTTGGGATGTTCCTTTCAGTTTTTTAACGATGTCCCGCAGCAGACTCCGTTCTTCCTCCGAAAGCCGAACAATATACTTTTTGACCATGAGTAATCCTCCATAGATAATTAATTAAGGCTATGGAGAATTATCGGAAATATCCACCCGAATCTTTAATCGTGATAAAGCACTAGAGTCAAAATCTTTTCTCACGTCCTTAATGAACTCCTCGAAATCCTTGTTCTGGTCGCACAGTTTATTGACCGTCTCCCAGTCGAGAGTTTTCCGTGAGTTTGCAGG
>DAOVFI010000147.1 GCA_030673005.1 Planctomycetales bacterium | reverse complement strand
AAATCGACTGCAGCGATGCTCGTGCCACGGGCGACAACCCAACCTGCTCGCACCTGGTACTCGTACCCTGTCCATCATCAATTTGTGGGGGCACAGTTTTGTACCCTGGGCGGCGGGCACAGGTTACAAACCTGTGCCACCACAAATTGATGATTGACAGGGTACTATTACCAGGTGCGAGCAGGTTGCGTTGTCGCCCGTGCCACGAGCATCGCTTCAGACGATTTATTGATAACACATCGGAATAAGAATAAACTAATAGTGATGTTTTCCGTGTCATTTGTTAATATCGGACCGGCGGGCGCTGTGGTTGCCCGGCAGGGCAGTTCGCTATTTGTTCGGCTCGGGCCCTGGTTGGCAGCCGTGTTTGGCGGACTGATTGTATTCGTTATTGTTATGTACATTCTACGATGGATTGCCGTTAGCAAGTCCGGCAAGCGGAGTTCGGGTTTCACAATGGAAGAAATAGAGCATCTTCACCATAATGGAACTCTTTCTGACGAGGAATACCGACTTGCCCGTCGTGCCGCGTTAGGTCTTACCGGCCGGAAGTTACCGGCGGATGAGGATGAGCGGACCGATGAGGATGGGGCGGTCTGACACTAAATATACGGATTTATTACAAGCGGTTTTGATAATGCCTAATGCGAGCGGCGGCGGCGGTCGATGTATTTTTCGGCGGCGCATGTAGAGTGCGCATAAGTAAAAGATAGGATTTTGTAATGGCGAAACGTTCATCGGGAAAAGATCGTATGCGTCCCCCCAGCGGGGGAGTGTCCAGGGTATGCAGTTTTTGCGGGCGCAGCAGTCGGGAGGCCGGGCCGGTTGTCGAAGGTCCTGACGGCGTGAATATCTGCGGCGGGTGTGTTGACCTCTGCCAGACCATCATTCGCCAGGAGCGCCGGCAGGATTCCGGGCTTGGTTCGATACTGGAGGACGTTCCGGCGCCGCGTAAAATCAAGGAGTTCATGGACCAGTACGTAATTGGTCAGGAACATGCAAAGCGTGTGCTGTCGGTAGCGGTGCACAACCACTACAAACGCCTGACCCACGTAGAGACCGATGATCCTGATGTGGAACTGGAAAAGTCCAACGTTCTGTTAATCGGACCGACCGGTTGCGGAAAGACGTTGCTGGCGCGGACGCTTGCGCGGGTGCTGAACGTTCCTTTCGCCATAGGCGACGCCACGACGCTGACCGAAGCAGGCTATGTCGGCGAAGATGTTGAAAACGTCATACTTAAACTCCTCCAGTCGGCCGATTACGACATCGAGGCCGCCCAGCGCGGCATCATCTAGATCGACGAGATTGATAAAATCGGTAAAACTTCGCAGAACGTCTCCATCACCCGCGACGTTTCAGGCGAAGGCGTCCAGCAGGCGCTGCTGAAGATGCTCGAAGGGACGCTCGCCAACGTCCCGCCCCAGGGCGGTCGAAAACATCCGGAACAGCAATATATCCAGATCGATACGACGCAGATACTGTTTATCTGCGGCGGGACGTTCACTGGCCTTGAAGACGTCGTCAAGAAGCGGCTCGGGCGGCAATTGATCGGCTTCGGAAGCGAGGACCAGGCCGAGGAATCCGCCGCCGAACACGCCAGGGTTATGGAGTTGGTCCAGCCGGACGATATGGTCGAGTACGGCATGATCCCCGAGTTTGTCGGGCGCCTGCCCTGCATTACGACGCTTGGTCCGCTGGACGAAGAGGCAATGGTCCGGATACTGACCGAGCCGAAGAACGCACTGGTCAGGCAGTACAGGCGTTTCTTCGAGATGGAGCGGGCGGAACTGGAGTTTGAACCGGCCGCTCTTCGGATGATTGCACGCAGGGCGATGAAACTCGATACAGGCGCACGCGGTCTGCGAAACGTAATCGAGGACTTCATGCTGGAGTTGATGTACGAACTTCCCGAATCCGACGCTGCCGGACAACACTATGTCATTACAAAAAAGATGATCGCCTCCGAGAGGAAACCCAACCTGCGGACGGCCCTGGCGAAAAAGAAAGAATCAGCGTAACGATTGCGGATTACGAGTTACGAGTCCACGGATTACACAGATAAAAGATTTTATAATGTAATCCGCGTACATTGTGGATAATAAAACAGCGCACAGACGGCACAAAGTTGCCTGATCTTACTTGTCATTTTTCCACTCTTTTTAATTGTGCGGGGATTTGACCATAAAGTGGGGGCTGGTACGCGGCAGAGAACGGATTTACACTCAGGCTCACAGTACAATTCTATCCGCTCACTCGAGGTTGCCTCTATTTTTAAGTATATCTCGAATCGGGATTTTGTCAAGATGCTGCTTCTAAAAAAATACCGGAGTACCTGATAACAGGGACTTGGGATCAGGTACTGGAAAAAAAAGTCGGAAGGGCGATATCCGGTTAGTGCGGAAAAACCAGTGGCGACATTGACTGAACATCTTAGTCCCGAGGCATTGGCGCAGTTGGCGACGGTGTTCTCGATTGCTTCAGGCGGGCAAGTGCGAGTACTCAGCCCGGACGGCGAGGTGCTTGCCCGTCCCGATAAAATCGAAGGGGTCGGAACGCCGGGGCCGGACCAACAGACAGTTGAGGCGAAGGTGTTTGTTTCCGGCGAGCACGTCGGGACGATCTCGCTGAGCGGACAGGCCGATGCCGTCGAACCTGTCCGTCTGGCGGGCCTGATGCGGGACATAATTGCTCGCCTGTGCGAGCAGGCCGGACAGATACGCCTTCGTATCGAAGAACTTGCAGCGATGTATCGGATGACCGCGGTCTTCACCGAACGAAGAGACCTGAAGGAAATCCTGCAACTGGTAGCCGAGACCATGGTCAATGTTACCGACGCCGACGCCTGTTCGATCCGCGTCTTCAACGAAGACCGGACGGAACTATTGCGAATGGCCGCTTTTGGTTTGAGCGGCGAATACACCATCAAAGGACCGATACAACTTTCCGACAGCAAGATAGACCAGGAGGTTCTCGCCGGCGGCAAGGTTGTATATATCGCAGATGAGCGGACGGACGAGCGGGTTTTATACAAGGTCGAGGCCCAGCGGGAAGGTATCGTCTCGGCGTTGTGCGCCCCGATGAGTTATCGCGGTCGGATCGAGGGGATTATCCGCGTCTATACCCGCCGACCCCACGAATTCGACTGGTTTGAGACGTCGCTGATTCGCGGCGTGGCGTCGCAGGCGGCCACTGCCGTCGTCAACGCGCGGCTTTACCAGGAGGCGGTTCAGGCGGAGAACATCCGCCGACATCTGCGTCTCGCCGGTGACGTACAGAAGCGGATGATACCGGACCGCCCCCCGCAGATCGACGGGCTTGACGTAGCCGGGATATACGTACCGTGCTTCGAACTTGGCGGCGACTTCTACGACTTTCTCGAATTGCCCGACGGCAGGCTCGGAGTCTGTGTCGCCGACGTGGTGGGCAAAGGCGTTCGTGCGTCGCTGCTGATGTCCTCGACACGATCGGCGCTGCGGGCGCACGCCGCACACTTATCCGACCTGTCGGAGATACTAACGGCTGTCAACGTGGACCTCTGTCGGGAAAGCGAACTGGCGGATTTCGTGACGTTGTTCTACGGCGTATTTGACGCACAGGCCGGAACGCTGACATATTGCAGCGCCGGGCATGAACCAGCCCTGCTGTTCCGCGACGGGCAGGTTCGGGAACTGACCGGCGGAAGCGGCATAGTCGGTATAATCGAGACGATGCAATTCCGCCAGGAAACACTCGGCCTGCAAAGCGGAGACGTGCTGATGATATTTTCCGACGGGCTGCCGGAGGCGGTAAATTTCAGGGACGAGGCATTTGGTCGCAGGCGGGTTCATGCCGCGGCGCTGGACGCATGCCAAAAAGACCGCTCGGCAAAGAGCATCGGAAAACACCTCCTGTGGCAGATGCGACGATTCGCAGGCCTGAAAACACGAGGCGACGATTTGACTTTGGTAACAATAAAGATAAGGGACCTGGGATTAGGAAATAGGGATTAGGGGTTAATATGAGTCATTTTTGTCTTCTGGCTGATCCCGGCAAGTATGCCATCAGTGACGTTGACCTGATCGGCGACGCCGAAGCGAGACGGTACTGGCTGGGATTGTTCGAGAACCATTTTACCGACACGCTGGCTGCGGCGAAGATCGCCTATGGGCAGAGCAGCGCCGAGCAGATTGAAAATGCCAATCGGCAGTTCGGCGAGACGATTGCCTCGCTGCGGGCCGATCCCCGTCCCGTCGGGTCGCTCGGGAATATGCGGCTGGGCGTGGTGGAACTGTGCCGCTTTCGTGAAAAGGCCCTTCGCGACAACGGCCTGGGCGATCCGTTCCGGCACATCAAACAGCGTGAGGACATCTCGGCCATCGAGGCGTATCCGAACGTAATTAGTCATATCGCATCGCTGCCGGTCGAGCAGCGATGGGAGCGACTGATCCGAGGCGTATTTGCCGGGAATATCTTCGACCTTGGCAGCACCATTACGATGGGCTACGCCGAAGATCGCGTGGACTTCGCCGCGACGATCGAGCGGATAAAGCCCCGACCCTGGGCGGTGGACGACTTCGACAGTCTGGAGGCGATCCTGCCGACCAGTGCCGTGTCTGCTGCGCCTTGGGCCAAGGCGGTCGTTTTCGTGGACAATACCGGGGTGGACTTTATTCTCGGCGTGATGCCTTTCGTCCGCGAACTGGCGGCCCACGGTTCGCAGATCGTCCTGGCCGCAAACGAACTACCGAGCCTCAACGACGTTACCGCCGATGAGGCCGACAAAATCCTGCAACAACTCGCTGATGTAGATGAGGATCTGGCTTCTTACATCTCGGCTGGTCTGTTCGAGATAGTCTCGACCGGTAACGGCATCCCGCTGATAGACTTAGCGGAGGTATCCGACGAACTGAACGAGGCCGCCGCCGACGCCGACCTTGTCATACTCGAAGGCATGGGTCGGAGCATCGAGAGCAATTTCAATACGGAATTCACCGTCGATTCGATTCAACTGTGCCTGCTCAAAGACCCGACAATAGCCGCTCGCGTCGGCGGAGAAGTCTTCGACTGCGTTTGTATGTACAGATCAGGGACCAGGGATTAGGGATTAGCAGGTAGGCTGGGACGGAGCGAAGCGTAGTCCCGGCAATTCAATCCCCCAGAGGGAAACCGTCCCTGTTTCTCATAGTTTTCCGTTTTCACGGATTGTTTCGTACATCGTTACTATGTTTTCGGTCGGCGAGACGGGTTGGATGTTATGACAGGGCGCACAGAACCATCTGGCCGGTGCGAAGATGCGGATATTGTCCAGCACCTCCTGCCTCACGTCATCGACTGAGCCGAACGCAAGCGTCTGCTGGTTATCGACCGCGCCGTGAAAAGCGATCCTGTCGCCGAAGTCGCGGACCAGGCCTTCGCGCTCCATACCCGGGCAGCGCCACTGGATGGGGTTGAGCACTTCGATACCGGTTACTTCGATAAGGTCCGGGATTACGTCGCGAGCGGCCCCGTCCGTATGGTAAAAAACGTGGATGCCGTGACTCCTGGCCAGGTCGGCCATTTTCTTCTGGTTCGGGAGGATGAATTTGCGAATCTGCTCCAGGCCCATCAGCAGCCCGGTCTGGCTGCCGAGGTCCTCGGCCACGTATGTAAGGTCGATCCGCCCGTCGGCGATGTCCCACATCCGCTCGTTGAGCCTATAGTGAAAATCAAACAGGTGCGTGAAGATCGCCTCTGCAATCTCCGGCTCGACGAGCAGGTCTATCATTGCCTGTTCCATGCCGCGCATCGCGCAATAGATAAGGTACGGTTCGTAGCATCCGCAGCGGACGGCCCGATGGTCCGGAATGTCGGCTACCTGCCGGGCGAATTCCTCCCAATCGTGGTCGTTGGCGCTTGGCCAATTGAATGCGTGGACTTGCTCGACCGTCGTTATGTCGGCCAGAGGGTGATTGACCACTTCGGAGTACTCACCCTGGCCGTAACTGACGGCCCTTCGCCGCAGGCCCCACATATCGGCTTCCGGATCGTCGGGATGATGGGTTATCGTCCGCTTTGCGTCGATTGTGTGAACGCCGTCGATGTGCAGTTTATCGTAAAGGGCCTCGGTGTCGCTGCATTTCAGGTCTTTCAGAAGGCGATGGGTTACTTCATCGGTGGCCCAGTAGTCTGTGGGTATCCGGTCCGGCTTCTGGCGGTTCAGCAGAGCAAGCCAACGTTCTCGCGGGGTCATGGGCATCTTAATTTTCTCCTGCTTATGAGAATTTGTGATAACCGTTCAATTCGAGATTCAAGATGTTGATGATACC
>DAOVFI010000473.1 GCA_030673005.1 Planctomycetales bacterium | reverse complement strand
CATAGGCGTCACGGCCGATGCACCCGATTGTGGGTCGTCTGTTGGACTTGGAGTCAAAGGAGCCGCGTACCGCGACGCCGTTCCGTCGGCGCCCAAATCAGAAGCGGCCGCCGGCGAACCGGCGCCCAACGCCAACGGTCCGCCCGGGGTCGTCGATTGCGTAGCGCCGGAAAGTTCAACCTTCGGCGAGCTCGGCCATCCCGCGGCCACGCCCGGTGGTTGACCGGGTTCGACGTTGTTGCGTTTCAACGACGTGTACACCCAATAACCCACCGCCGCCAACAGGGCAATGATAACTAAGTTTTTTATCGAGTCCATGTCCGTCCTCCTTGACGAATCAGATCATCCAAAACGGGCCGGATCATACGCGAAAGCGACGAATGATGCTATGGCAAATAGTGGGGAGAGAGGAGAGGGGGTGCATTCCGCACTTTGCGTTTGGCACGGAATTGTGTAAGAAAGGGTTTTAAATTTTGGTGACGGGGGGGCAAGGCCAGGGAATTTAGCGAGGCTAGGCAATGGAATGCCTTATGAGAACACGAGTTAAGGCGATGGTCGAGGAGCTGGCGCGGGAGCATCAGCAGGAATTAGCGGCGGCTGGGACGCTCGTGGACTTGGAGGAGTTGACCTCCCAAATCGGCGACGAGTTCAGCCGACAATTGTGCGAAAACGAATTGACGAGCCGGGCCGGGCGGGCGGCCAAGTTGGACGAGTGCGAATGTCCGGAATGTGGATTGCTGTGCCCGCGCGGGCAGCCGGAGCCGGTTGTGCTTCAGGGGCTTCGCGGCGAAGTCGCCTTTAATCAGCCGAGCTACTTTTGCCGGCGTTGTCGCCGGTCTTTTTTTCCCGCTGGCCGGTCGTTTGGGATTGTCGGCGATGGGCACGGTCACGCCGAAGATTTTGCAGAAGATGGTTTGGGCGGGCAGCAACCTCGGCAGTTATGAAATGGCCGAGAACGCAATGCGTGAGCTGGCCGGGGTGCGTGTTTCCCTGAAACGCATCCGGCGCGTCGTGAATCAAATTGGCAACGAGCGCGTGGCCGAACGCGAAGCGGCCGTCGAGCGGTTCCAGGAGATGGATTTGCCAAAGCAGCAGATCGGATCGACTGCCGTTGACCCACCACAAATTGCGGTGACGATGATGGACGGCGGTCGATATCAGCGGCGCGACCATTTTGGCGAAAAGGACCGACCGGCGCGGGAAAAGCATTGGCGCGAAGACAAGGTTGGCTGCTTGTTGTCGATGAGCGGAGAGAAGTACGAGAGCGACCCGACGCCCGAGCTTCCCGAATGGTTGGCGACCAGTTCGGCCGTGGCGGAATTGGCGAAAATGGCCGAGAAACAAGGGGTTTCCGACGTATCGGAGCCGATGGAGAACCAGGCGACGGAAACGCCCGACGAAGCGGGCTGCCCGTCTCCGAAGCTGATTTCGCGGGAAGTCATCGCCAGCGGCGCAGAGGCGGAATCGTTCGGCTGGCAGCTGGCCGCGCGAGCTTGGCAGCGTGGATTTCCCTCGGCCGAACGGCAGGCATTTGTCGCCGACGGCGCCCATGCGAATTGGACCATCCAACGCAAACATTTCAGCCATGCCACGCCCATCCTCGATTTGATGCACGCCTTGAGCTACGCCTTTTCGGCGGCTTTGGCCGTGCCGGAGAAAGATGTTTATCGGCGGTGGGCGGGCTGGATTTGGAGAGGCGATGTGGACCGGGTGATTGCGGCGTTGCGCGAGCGTCAACTCCAGATCGGCAAACCGCCCGCCGAGGCGAGTCCGACCGATCCGCGTAAGCGCGTCGATCGGGCGTTGACGTACTACGAGTACCACCGGTTGCGGATGAATTATCCCGAGTATCGCCGGTTGGGCTTGCCGTTGACCAGCAGCCACATCGAATCGACGATCAAGCAGATCAACCGTCGGGTGAAGGGGACGGAGAAATTCTGGTCGCAGTCGAGCAGCGAGGCGGTCTTGCAACTGCGAGCCGACTACCTCAGCGACTCCGCCCCGCTCGATTCCTTCTGGCTACGCCACCAAACCCGTCAAACCGGGGCCAACGCCTACAGCCAGGCTACCTGAGTCTACAAAGTGCGGAATGCACCCGGATCGTTGTCCCCGCTGAAACCGAGATCGGTCCGGTCAAATGAGAGATCGACGTCTTCTGAGAACCGTGCAATGGCAT
>DAOVFI010000116.1 GCA_030673005.1 Planctomycetales bacterium | reverse complement strand
GAACCCGCCGAAGTCTCCGAAAGCACGTAACGACATTTTGATAAAAGTTAACTTGCCTCGCTTTGTACGTGTTTATTGATTTTTGTATAAAGAATGTCCGTATCTGTTAGCCCCAACGGGGCGACAGAAGTTAGCCGGGGGCGCCTGCCTGCCGGTAGGCAGGTAAGCCCCCGGACAGCAGTCTCAAACCGTCCAGCCCCGAAGGGGCGACAGATAACCTTGCCAATAATGCTCTTTTGTCCATTCGGGGCTTTGTTACAAAGGGGCATTTCCACCGGGCGATTACCCGCCTTCGCTGAGGCTATGGCGTGGAAATCGCCACTGGCTAACATCTTTCTGCCCTTCAGGCCTGGCCCGCCGGATATTAGAAATAAAGGACTCAATAGCCCCGTACGGGTCCGAACCCATGCCTTCGCTTCGGCGAGGCATTGTTCATTTCCCCCGGCAACTGTGTTACCATTAGTTTGACGCTTGATAGCAGTACGGGTGCAGGCGGATAAACCATTTTTTTCGGGAACATTGTGAGCGAATGGACGTCCAAGATAGTGAAGGGTGTTGATGCCGACCGGGATCGGGACGGCGCGACGCTGGTTTTTGAGGATGCGACCCTGCTTCGGCGGTGCAGCCAGGGCGATACGGACGCTTTCGGCTCGCTGGTAAGAAAGTATCAGGACCGCCTCTTCAACGCGATTCTGAAATTTAATGGAAATCGTCACGATGCTGAGGAACTTTGTCAGGAGACGTTCGTCAAAGCATTTGAGAGCCTGGCGAGTTTCCGGCAGGCGAGCGGCTTTTACACGTGGCTGTTCCGGATCGGCATGAACCTTTCAATCAGCCGGAGGCGACGGAGCGGGCGAGTGAAGTTTCGTTCGCTCGACGCACCGATCGGCGACGATGAGCAGCAGCGCGGGTCCGAAGAGCTTATCTCGGACTTCCGGGAGATTGGCCCGCACGACGCCGCCGAACGGGCCGACGCCTGGGAACGCATCATGGCGGCGATGCAGGAACTCGATGAAGAGTTTCGAATCGTCGTTGTGCTGAGGGATATTGAAGATATGAATTATGAACAAATATCGCAGGTTCTGGAAGTTCCCGTTGGGACTATTAAAAGCCGACTGTATCGTGCCCGATGTATATTGAAGGAGAAATTGGCGGACCTGGTGGGATAAACAGCCCACGCCTGCCGGCAGGCAGGCAGGGATTACACAGAAAAAAGCCCGCCGATGAGCGGCAGGTGGCACGGTCAAGCCGAACGAAGTGAGGCTTGGCCGTGGAAAGCCACGGCCAAGTATTCTTTCTTGACCGTACCACCCGACCGAGGACGAATCAGCGGGGATCGAGCGATAAAATGAGCGGTAAAGAGAAAATTCGCGAGCAATTATCGGCGTATCTGGACGGCGAATTGACGCAGAAGCAGTCTCGCCGTGTAGCGGAGACGGTGCGTGACGATCCTGCTCTTGCATCGGAGTTGGAGTCGATACGGGCCGTTCAGAGCCTTGTGCGTCAATTGCCCTTCGAGCAGGCCCCGTCCGGACTGACCGAATCCGTCCTGGCGCGGGTCGGCGGCAAGACCGCCGACCGTGCCGCCGGCAGGTCCGCCGGATGGTGGATGGGCCGACTGGCGCGAGCCGCCGTCGTGCTGCTCGCCGTCGGCGTCGGTGCGACCGTAACGACCTTGCTGAACAGGCCGTCGCAAACTGGCCCGACGGGCCCGCAGACGCCCGAAGCCGGGCATGTCTTAAAAACGTCCGGCCTCGTTAAACCATCTTTCGGGGATGTTGACGGCGCAGCGCTCGCCATGGTTACCAACCTTTTCATCAACACCGACGACCTTAAGGCCACACAGCGCGAAGTCGAACGCGTCTTCGGCAATAACAGCATCAGGCCGATAGTGGAAGTTGCCGATAAGTCCGGGACAGCATCAGTTGAGCAAGGGCAAAGGCAGGACAACTTCTATCGGCAGAGCCAGGTCGCGCCCACCCAGGTATGCTACGAGATAACAATTACCAAAAAGCAGTTGCGGCGGATCGTAACCGAACTGAACGAAATCCGCGCCAGGCAGAACGTCGCACAGATTCCACTGATGGACGACCTGCCGTCAGGGGTGAAATCTGATTCGGTAGTCCTGGCCAAGGCGGATTATCGCTCCAGGGGCGGGGTGCGCGGAGGGATGCGCGAAGCGGCTGAAAAGGACAAGGAAGGCCGTCGTACCGATAAGAGTTATAATAAGAACGGGGTTGTCTCTCGTTTGCCCGCCAAAAAGTCCGAACTCGCCAAATTGGAAGGTGTGGATGAATCAAAGAAGCACCGGCGGGAATCGGCCGGCGATGTCAAAGCTAGGGACGGTCACTTTGTTACTGACACTGATAAAAAGCCGACGAAGTCATTGGCTGAAGCAACGGCGGGGAAGATTGCTTCGAAGACGGCGTTAGCGGCCAAGTTTCCGGCGGCGACGCCGACAAGACCCGCAGAGCCATCAGGGATTGTCAGGAGCGACGCCCGAACCACCCCGGCCACTCAAACGAGCAGACCATCAGCCGTGGTGACAGGGCGGCGGTTAAGAAAAGCAGGAGCAGCTGGCGAGAAGTTACAGATCGGTTTCAAACTAAAACGGGCAACTACGTCGGCGGCAGGGAAGACAGGAAATATGCGGCAACTGGTCGTGATACTCAACGTGGTAACACGGAAGTAAAGGATTGCGGATCCAGGGGCGGCACAATAAATTCGGCGCTCTCTTACCGCTACTTACGGGGCTGAAATAAATCAGGGGAGAACCTAAAAAAACCACCGCTGTGGACAGGCATGTTTCGCCTACTCTGTCAACCTTGAATCTGTGGATGGCACAGGTTGCAAACCGTACGTGTTTAGCCCCGTTAGGGGCGATCGTTTTTAGCCCAGTGCGCAGTCCGACGACAGTCGGGCAAGCACTGGGGCGCGACGGCTTAAGAAGATCAAGCCCCATCGGGGCGTTCGTGACGCTCGGAGTCTTCACGATCACCCCTGACGGGGCTGTGGTTAATCTAATCGTTATGAATCATTCAGGCTATACACGTACGCAAACATGTGCCACCATAAATTGATGCTCGACAGAGTACTGCTATGTACGGACACTTCAGTGACGTCGGCGCAGCAGGCCTAGCGAACCGACGAGAAGGAGGAAGACAGCGCCGGGTTCAGGGGCGTGCCCCGGTAAAGTCCCGGCGTTCCAGTTGCACAACACGATGTCCAGGTCGTCCTGCCCGACGAAGCCGTCGCCGGACGGATCGGGCGGAGCGCCGGCGTTTACGGTCTGGCCCCAGTCGCCCAGCACGATGTCAAGGTCGTCCTGGCCCACAAAACCGTCTTCGTTCAGGTCGCCGATAACCGGCTCGCGGAGGATGCACCACGCCAGGCCGTAATCCCACGAAAAGTCGTCCTGTTCATCCTTGGCCAGTACTCGCAGCATATAATCCCGACCATCTTCCAACGATATGAAAATGTTCTCCGTGTTCTCGTTTGTGCTTGTCGAATCGGCGGCTAGAATCCAGTCCATCGGGTCGGTTACGTCGAAAAGATACAGGTCAAGGTCGTACAGTGTCGCGGTGGCGTTGAAGTAGGTTGGTGTACCGCCGTCGATATCGATGTTCCAGACCAGTGAGGCCGTTATCATGTTGTGGTCGGCATCGGCGGTGAAGAAATATGACGCCTCGTCGCTTTTACTGAACACCGGATCGTAGTCGAAGCCGTAGTATCCAATGGCGCCGGAGTCGCCTTCTTCGAGGCTGTCGGTCTCGCCGGCGGCGATGACGTGATAACTGTTATAGACGTTCAACTGGCCTGCTCCGTAACGCTGGTTCAGCCCGTTATCGGTGTCGATTGTGTAATTCAGGATGTTCCCGTGGCTCCGGTTTTTTGTGGACCTTTCGGCCCCGGCCATGAGTGCGGCCTTGATGACCTCGGAAGTTTCTGCGTGGTAAATTGTCATGCCGGTGCGGCTCGGTGTCAGAAAGCCGTTCGACAGTCCGGGATTATTATGCCCGGTCTCCACGAGCATCGCAGAGGTCGCCGAGACTACCGGCGTGGCCCAACTCGTCGCACCGGCGGGGACGACAAGGTCGGGCTTCGTTCGCCCGGAAGTGTACATCCCTCCCAGGTTCTTGGTGCCGATGGCGTGATTACCGTCGGTCCTGCCTACCGAGATGACGTTGTAGGCGGTGGCGAGGTATTCGTACACTGTGCTTCCGTTGTTCACGCCGACGACCTGGATGTAGTCGTCGGTTTCGATGACCCAGTCGGTGCGGGCAAGTTTTCCGCTGGTGCCTGTATTCACCCAGCTGTGGTTTGCAATACGGCTGTCGGAAACAAGAGGCTGTTTGAGTCCGCCGGGGCGGAGAAAGCCGCTGCCCAGCCAGTCGGTTGCGCTGTAGATGTCAATTTCGATAATACCCGGAGCCATCGAGTTATTGACGCCGTAGAATAGTTTCCCGACCGAGGTTGCGTGTTCGGACGGGCTTGATGAGCCGCCGGTAACATTTGTGATGGTTTTTCCGGCGAACTCGTAGTAGTTGATATCCGGCATATAATAGTTACCATCGAGCGCTTCGGCCTGCGTAACCTTGACGCCTGAACCGGTGGGCAGGGCGCCGCCAAGTTCGTCCTGTAATTTGGTGAAATCCACGTAGTCCTTGTAATCCGCATGGGCGACCATGGAGCCACATAGAAGAACCGCCGCTACGACTATTGAACGAATCAAATGCATGCCTTTCTCCATTACGAGGCCTTCTGTGTACTATGATGGCGGAAATTGAAATGAGAATAAGCATTCTATCGGCGCTGAGATTTCCTCCAGGGCGTCACAGTCGCCGAAAACCCCTCGCTTTTTCCGCCGGAACAAGCCGTTCACCGACGATCCTCCTGATTTACAGCGAGGCCGTTACATCAGTAGCGGTAATATTGAATTGTAATTGTATTTACCTATGAATTACACTTATATTATATACCGTTTTGGCGATTTTTACAAGGTGCTTTATGATGAATTTCGTAATGGAATTTATTAAAAGGAGATAAGACATGTCCGAATCACAGGTACCGCCGTTTGATGGTAGTTCGGCTCCCGGAGCGCAAACGGGACCGTCTTCGCCACCTCCGCCCCAGGCGCAGTATCCTTCCACACCCCCGCCGCAGTATCCGGCCCCGCCGCAGTATCAACCACCGCCGCCTTCGTGGTCGCAACAGCAGCCTCCCAGGCGCTCGTTCTGGCGGCGCGTGCTGGGAAAGATCGGCGTAATAATCCTCGTCCTGTCGGTCCTTATGAATATTTACCTGATGTTTATAGTGAGTCATCTGGCCGCCGGTCCGTTCGAAACAAGCATCCTGACCGAAGGCAAGGAAAACCAGGTTATCGCCGTCTATAAGGTCTCCGGCGTCATCAACGATAAACAGGCCGATATATTCGATCTATTCTGCCGACAGGTTACAGGCAACGATAATATCAAGGCCGTCGTGCTCCGCGTGAACAGTCCCGGCGGACACATCTCCGCCTGCGACAGGATTTACAAACAGATGGAGAGCCTGAAGACCGGCGGCAGGAAACTCGTCGTCTCGATGGGTTCGCTCGCAGCCAGCGGGGGTTATTACATTTCCGTCCCGGCCGAGACTATCTACGCCGAGCCGACCACCATTACCGGAAGCATCGGCGTCATCGGCGGCTGGTTCATCCTGAAGGGAACGCTTGAAAAAATCGGCGCAGAGTGCATTATCATGCGCTCCACAAAAACAAGGGCCTGGAAGGCTGCGCCAACCTCCTTTGAGGATCCCGCCGACTATCAGATGAAGGAATTGCAGAGACTGCTGGACAAAATGCAGGAGCGGTTTGAAGAGATCGTCAAGCAGGGACGAGGCGCCAAACTAAAGTTAAAAACGGCCAGGAAAACTTACAAGGGCGCCGACGGAAAGGAATTCGAGGTCGTTGAAACCGAGCCGTTCAACGGAAAGATATTTCTTTCATCTGAGGCCGAGAAGATGGGACTCATCGACAAGGTGGGTTTCATAAAAGAAGCGATAAATGAGGCCACTTCACTGGCCGGTCTGACCAAGCCGAAGGTTGTCGAGTATGCCCGTCGAAAATCTTTCGTGGAACAAATGGGTTTCGGGGCGTCAAGCTCGGTAGTCAATCTTGAGACACTGGACGAAATCCAGACGCCCCGAATAATGATGATCTGGAAGGTCTCACAGTAGGGATTTTCAATTATCAATTGGGTGGCACGGTCAAGCAAGGTCGAGGCCGTTTGGCCTCGTTCTTGCTTGGCCGTGGTCCGGCATCCCACGGCCAAGCCTCCCTGCCTACCGGCAGGCAGGCGCTGCGCTCCGGCTTGACCGTGCCACCCTGAAAATAGTCTGTTCGTGGGTACTACCGACCGGGTTTGCCGGGACTGCGCTGCGCTCCGTCCCGGCCTACGGATTTTCGTCCATAATGGCCGCGACGAATTGGGCTACGGGTCCGGCGCCGCGCGGGGCCAGGACCATATCGGCTGTGCGTCGCAGTTCGTCCGGCGCGTCGGCGGGCGTGCCGGAGATGCCCGCTCCTCGCAGCATTGCCAGGTCGTTGTTGTCGTCGCCGATGGCGGCGAAGGCTTTCGGGCCGATGCGGCAGCCCTGACCGACGTAGAGCAAGGCTGTGAATTTGTCGGTCCCGGCCGAGAATGTCTCGACAATGTCAACGTCGCGATGTGACAGGTAAATGTCCTGAATCTCGATCCGTCCGGTGAATTGTTTTATAAGCGTTTCGACTGTCGGCCTGCCGGCGCCTGGTTTTTCCAGTACGTTTATCCGCAGCGGGCGTGGGTAATCGGACCTGTCCAGCCGGTCAACGTGGCGGATACGACGCTCGCGTGCGCTGAGAAATTTCCGATAGAGCGGGTTGTCGTCGTAGCGTCCGATGAGGAAATAATCGAATCCTTCCCGCCACGCATCGACCAGGGCCATTACCGGATAGCCCATCCGCTGCATCTGTTCGGTGAGTTCCTGGGCGACGGCCTTCTCGAACGTTCGGCTGTAGAGCGTCCTGCCTGTGTCCGGCTCGACTACCAGCGCCCCGCCGGCGCAGACGACCGGGGCGTGCGGGGCCGGCAGATCCAGGTCCGCCCATATGTCCTCGACTTCAGGCCAACTCCGCCCGGTGCACAGGCACACGACGACGCCGGCCTCGCCGGCGGACTGAAGCGCCGCGACATCCGCCGCATCCATCACCCCGTCATGCAGCAGCGTCCCATCGACATCGACCGCCAACAGACGATATTTTCCAATAGGCATAATTTCT
>DAOVFI010000703.1 GCA_030673005.1 Planctomycetales bacterium | reverse complement strand
CCACCAACGAGTTGCCGGAGTATCTCGCAGATTCCGGCGAGAATCTGTTCATCGTCAAAGCCGGCCACCACGCAAGGCCGATGGAACTCGGCGACGACCGGCTCGTACACCCGCCAGCCCGTTATGACGCTGACGTGCCCGGGACAGAGAAACCCGTCGATTCGAATATCTGGCTGCGAAAGCAAGGCTCGCATCGCCGGGACAACGAGTTTGTGGGCGGTCAGGGCCGAGAAATTCGCCACCGATTCGCCCCGGGCCTGTCGGATCGCAAGCGCCGTCGCCGGTGCGGTCGTCTCGAATCCGATGGCGAGGAATACCACCTGCATTTCCGGCCGGCTGCGCGCCAGTTCGACGGCCTGGTGCGCGGCATAGACAATTTCGACGCTCGCGCCCTCGCTGCGCGCCTGCTCCAGCGAACCGGAATCGCCCGGTATGCGGACCATGTCTCCGTAGGTAGCGATTATAACATCGTCCCGGCGGGCCAGGTGAACGGCTGTGTCTATGTACGACTGCTCGGTAACGCAGACCGGGCATCCCGGCCCACTGACCAGTCGCAGACCGACAGGCAGGAGGCTCCGCAGACCGCCTCTGCTGATGGCGACCGTGTGCGTACCGCATATCTCCATCAACTGCACGCCGGTCCGACCCTGCCCGGCGAGCCGGTGCCGATAGTCATCAATGCGCTGGAGGATTTCAGAAAGACGACTCATCCGGTTCACCCAAGACCTTCGGCAATATAAAACTGTAACACTTCAGCCATTTGCAATAGAAGATGTTTTGGTCGGTCCCGAAAAGACTTCGCAGGGATGAAGGGGATAAAAAATGAATTTTGAATAATGAACAGGGAATTTCGAATTACGAAGTAAAAAAAAGTACCTTTTCGCAAAATCTGTTCACTTCGACATTCGACATTCCTCGTTCAATATTCAACATTCTCTTTTCCTCTGTATCCCTGCAAAAAGCTTTTCAGGCTTCTGTAAACAGCTGAACTGTTGCAAAAAACTGAACCACAAAGGGCACGGCGCGGCCTTTGCGGTTCATCCTTTCAGCGTTTTTCCAAACTCGTATGCCCGTTGGATTTCCGGGTGTTCCGGTCCGACGGGGCTGGCGTGTTTGGTCGAGGTGATTCGGAACGTCCCTATCGTTTCGATGCCGAAGTATTCTTCCAAACGGGCGCGCATCCAGTCGAGTACG
>DAOVFI010000034.1 GCA_030673005.1 Planctomycetales bacterium | reverse complement strand
GGCCTGCCGTTCGTCGGTAATGCCCCGGACATCGGCGCATTCGAGTTCGGTAAAAAGCCACCGATAAAACCCAAGGGAATACTCAAGTAAAAAGCCGGATAAACGACGCCTGGTGTGTAATGCTCGTGAGAGTTTCATCGGGACGAGTAGTCTGTTACGTATAAAATGCAGAATATGGGTGGCACGGTCAAGCCGAACGCCTGCCTGCCCTTCGGGTCTGAGCCTCAGGGTCGAAGACCGGCAGGCAGGCAGTGAGGCTTGGCCGTGAGGAGCGCCGAACACGGCCACCCGTCATTTAACGTGTTACAGACCAACAGTCTGTAGTGAAAGAAAAAGGAGATTCTCGATGAAGACAAACAAGAGACGATTTCTTGTAGCGTTAGCCTTGACGGGCGCGGTTATGCTGACCTGCTCGGCGGCTCTGGCGGAGGCATATTACGTCTCGCTGAAGGGCAACGACGCCAACAAGGGCTTGACGGAAAAGGCGGCGTTTCGGACGATCAAGAAGGGCGTTTCGGTCCTGAAGGCGGGGGATACGCTTATTATCGCCTCCGGCGATTACGGGAACGAGCGCGTAACCGTTCCGGTCAGCGGGAAAAAGGACGCCCCAATCACGATCAAGGCCGCCAGGTCCGGAAAGGTCGTTATGACCGGCGCCGGCGGCGGACGGGCCTTCAGGATAACCAATAAGTCGTATATAGTCATCGAGGGGATAACGATCACCCGATACAGCCAGGGTATCAATATCAGGCGATCGAGCCACACTACAGTGCGCAAGTGTATTTTCCTCAATAACAACGCCAGCGGCATAACACTCAACGACGGCAACCCGAAGGAGTTCAAACTCAGCCACCATCATCTCTTTACCGAAAATCAGTTCATCGACCACGCAAACAAGCAGGATTACGGGCTGTGCATGTACTTCTCCAGCAAGGTGGAGGTAACTAATAATTATTTCTACGGCGACCATCACCAATGCTGCTCGTTCAAGGAGATAATGGTCGATTGCCGTGCGGCGAATAATGTCTTTGACGGTTTCCTCTTCACCGCCATTTACCTTGGCCAGAATGACGACGATAATCGCAAAAGTCTCTACTGTAAAAGATGTAGCAACCTTATCGCCGAAGGCAACGTATTCCGTCCGACCGGGAAGTACCGGGCCAAGAATTCCGTGGTTGTGGCAAACTGCACCAATGCGATAGTCCGCAACAACTTTGTCGATTCGATCCGGGGTACGGACGTTGACCTGCACGACAAGACCAGGAACAAGAACGTAAAGACCAACTTTCCCGCCGGCGGCATCCATATAGCACCGTGCTCGACCGGTACGAAGGTCTATGGCAACGTCATTCTCGACGCGAAGAAGCCGGGAATTCTCGTCCGGACCGGCGATTGCGAAATCTACAACAACACTATAGTCGGATGCGACTGGGGATTAGGCATAGTCCCGGGCGCGCATCCCGTTGTAAAAAACAACATCTTCTACAGGAATAAGGTGCAGGTGGCCGCAGCACCCCGGATGGAGACATGGAACACGACCGAGCACACGACGCGCATGCTGGTCGATAAGAGCCTGTGGAAGTGGAAGCCGGAAAAATCGAAGAAGACCGTCTATGAGCACAATAACTGGCTCCCGCGATGGAAAGGCATGGACAAGGCCGACATTTCTGCCGATCCGAAATTCATCGGGCCGTTTGCGAAATTAAAGCCCGGCGACCAGAATCCCAGGTTCGTCCCGAATTTCAAGCGGGCTTTTGCCTACCGGCTCGGTAAGACCAGCCCGTGCATCGGTAAGGGTGTAAAGGTGGGGCTGCCGTTTGTAGGCAATGCCCCGGATATCGGCGCATTCGAGTTCGGCAAGAAGCCACGAAAGTAGGACTTCCATAGCCGTAGGCCGAGACGGAGTGAAGCCGTAGGCCGGAACGGAGTGAAGCCGTAGGCCGGGACGGAGTGAAGCGGAGTCCCGGCAACCCCGCTGAACAGATCAGCGGATTCGTGAAATTGCAGGCGTGGTTCTATGTGAAACAAAGGATGATTTATGATGAAGAAAAATAAAAGGCGGTTTTCGGGAACAGTCGTTCTGGTAGGTGCGGTCGTGCTGATGTGCTCGGCCTCACTTGCGGAAACCCGCCTTCGCCAAGGCTTCGGCGGACAGGCTTATTATGTCTCGCTCAAAGGCGACGACGCAAAGGACGGAAAGACGGAAAAGACGGCCTTTCGGACGTTTAAAAAAGGCGTTTCGGTCCTGAAGGCGGGCGATACGCTTATCGTCAAGCCGGGCGACTACGGCGACGACCGGGCGGAACTCCTGGCCAGTGGGAAAAAAGACGCTCCCATAACGATTAAGGCCGAGAAGCCCGGAACGGCGGTGCTGACCGGAACAGGTGAGAAAAAGAGCGACGGGCTGGTTATGAAGAATAAAAGCCACGTCGTCGTCGATGGACTGAAGTTCGTCAACTTCGAATGCGGCCTCAGTATCGAGTACGAATCGACCTATACCGTCGTGAAAAGGTGCATCTTCGTCAACAACACGTCTCGAGGCCTGCTGTTATTCGGAAATATAAAAAGCCCGACCGACTGCCATCACCACCTCTTCACCGAAAACCAGTTCCTCGACTACGCCACCAGCGGCGAGGCCAGTCCGACCCACCGCTATGGAATATCGGACTACGGAATGATGCTCTACTTCGCGACCGACGTGAAAGCGACGAACAATTATTTCTACGGGCATCATCACCAGAGCCTGTCGTTCAAGAAGATTATGTCCAATTGCGTCGCAGCCAATAACGTCTTCGAAGGTTCGTACTACACAGCCATTTATCTCGGGCAGAACGAAGACAGCGAGAAGCAGGGAATCCTCAGGAGCCATAACCTCACAGCCAAGGGGAATACCTTCCGCCCCAACCCCGAGTATCGGCTCAAGAGCGCGATTCGAGTCGCCAATGTTACGGGCGCTGTCGTGCGGAACAACTTTATCGACGCGGCGAACGGTTACGGCGGCAACGGTATCGGCGTGTACAAATCGGCGAAGGACGTGAAGATTTACGGCAACGTGATAATCGACACAGCCGCAAGTCGAGATAACCCGGCCATTAGAATTCACGCCGATTGCGAGATTTACAACAACACGATCGCCGGATGCCACTCTGCCCTGGAGTTCTGCAAGGATGCCCGCATCGTATGCAGGAACAATTTATTCTATAAAAACACCCTGCCCGTCAAGGTACGCGGCAACGCGAAATATTCCGATAGCGTCTTCGAGCATAACTGCTGGTTTCCACGATGGGACGGCATGGGCAAGACGGACATCTCGGTCGATCCGAAGTTTGTCGGACCTCTGAAACCGCTGGGGTACAACCCTTATAATCCGGGTTCGGGAGGTAAGAAGGATCGTTCGGGTCGGCCCACACCGAAAGGCGACATTAAACTGACGCCTTTCGTACCGAAATTCATCCCGGACTTCAAACGGGCTTTTGCCTACAGGCTCGGCAAGACCAGCCCGTGCATCGACAAGGGCGTCAAAACGGGGCTGCCGTTTGTCGGCAAGGCCCCGGACATCGGCGCGTTCGAGTTCGAAGCGAAATCGTCGAAATCCCCGCTGCCGGTGTCGCCTCATGTAAAGTGCAGCAAATGCGGACAGGAATGGGTGATCGAGCGTAAGGAGATAGGACAGTTTCTAAAGGAGGCGCCTGGTCGGCCCGGCAGGTTAATGGGAGTGGACTGCCCCAGGTGCCTCGCCAAAGGGACCGTCCATATCATGATTAAGTGCCCCAAGTGCGGGAAGTATTACCTGCCGATCAGAGTGACCAAACCCGGGGAGTACGCCACCGGCAAGGCAAAGGATGTCTGTCCGCACTGCGGAACCGATTATGTCCAATGGCACATCGACCGTCACAGAAGGAAGTAAAGGCTTGGTAGGCCGGGACGGAGTGAAGTCCCGGACTATGGTTGTTTTTCGGACCGGGAATACACCGGCAGCAGGAACCGCGCGTCGAACTTCAGGTCCGTTTCGGATGCGGCAATCTCAAGTTCCCAATGCTTCCGGAGCGATTCGTTCAGTCGGTTTGGATATTCGCCCTCCGGCAGGTCGAATCGAATGGGGATTTCCTCACCCATTCCCATTGGACGGTCCAGGTCGATCATTTGCGTGTCGGCATAGGTCTGGTAGAAACAGATTCCACCTACGTCATCTTCGTCTCTTTCTGACACCTCCTCGACGAATCGGAGCGTGCACTTTATCCGCTCGCACCGTCCGAGTGCGGACGGAAGGGCGAAGGCGACTTCGAGCGGGTCGCCGAGAAAAAACGGAAATTGCAAGAAGCGCAGGTAACTCCGACCAAACCTGATATGTTGACCGACCTTACGGACCCATCCGACTATCAGACAGATCGCAACTACATCAAATATCAGGAACAATGGAGTAGCAAACAGGAGAATCCAGGTTCCAAAACCGGCGAATCCAAAACTCATTCTGATGAATATGTATTGCACCACACTTATAATTCCGCAAAAGCCGAGTAGGAAAAGCAATCTTTTACCGATTTCGGAGGGGTTGGCATCCCTGGTTCCCTGGGAATCCCAGGGATAGTCGGCGAACCACGGTTCCCCGGGGCGATCAGTCAGAAGCCTCTTTTGCCGACCGGTACGGAATATGCCCGCCAAGGCGTTGATTGACAGAAACAAACCCGCTGCTGCGAACATTGCCCCAAATGCGATAACAACCGATGGTGGAACGTCTTCGTCTTTCAATGATTGAAGATTATACGCCCCGAGGACAATGATGCCGATTCCTGCGCCGAGGAAAGGCAGGCTGAAGAGCAGCATGAACCATGCCCCTTTTCCACGTGGGCGTGGTCCGGTGACGCGGCCGTCGATGGGCTTTCTGGTCAGTTCCGGCATCTTGCCTATTTGCTTTGTTTGATAGCCTTGAGCAGGTCGGCGAGGATGGTGTGTTCGAGTTGGTGGTCTCGCGCGGTGGTTTGCCAGTCCCGGCTCTGTTCGGAACCGACGGCGGCGGACTCATCGGCGGGTGTCTGGTGCGGCAGTTCGCTATCGACGGTTATCGGCTGCATCTGCCGGAGCGCCACGACGTCCCGGCGTTGAACGTCCACGCGGATATCGACGAAGACCAAATCGCCTTTCTGGCGGATTCGCATATTAGCGATTTTACGTGCCGGAGTTGTACCGAGCAGTCGGTCCCGGGCGGCCTCGACGGCCTTGGGGCGGCTGACGATCCTGCCCGTCTCGGCGTCGGCCGAGGCGATGGAAAAATATTGACTCATAACGCGCTTACCGGACCTGAAGGCCTCGGCGTAACCAACCTCGCCCAACGGCTGGGAACGGAAACGCTCGGTCTGACACCCGGCAACGCCCGCGACCATTATAACCAGTAATAAAGTCAGTTTTTTCATCGTCCCGTCTCCTCGAAGTAGTGCATTAACCATGAGCGTATCTTTTTCACCCGCACTCGTCAATTGCGTATTTCTTTCGGACAACTCCGAGGGTTATGGGTTTGTTACCACTTCGAATGTGCTGAGCCGATACCATCCGTCCTTTGCCCGTCCGGTTATGGCCAGACGGACGGCGGGATTCTCCGTTTCCGGCTCAACAACAGCCAGAGCGAGTTCATATCGGCCCGGCTTGACCTCCCTGGACAGCCTGAGCGCCCCGGTTAGCTCGATCTTACGCTCCCCCCATACGAGTGCCCCGCCGGAACCGATTTCAATCTTTCCAGGCAGCCAGCCCTTGATTGAAGCATCAGTTACCATGATGAACGCCTTTTTGCTTTCCAGATTGGTGAGGCGGAAGGCAAGCCTGTAATCTCCGTAAGGCGGCGCGACGCCGACGTTTTCCCAGACCATGGCGACCGTCAGCGCCGACCCTGCCGGCACGGCCTTGTTGTGCTGGAGCCGCCTCAGCACCAGGCGATAACCCATCTTGCGGATAAAACGTTCGACTTCGCGTCGCACGTCCTCGCCCTCAGGTAGCGGTCTGGACTTGTTGTTTAAATAACTGACGTGAAAGAGCCTGAGGGCGTCGTCAAAGATGGCGCGGATGTCCTTATTCTGCTTTTTCCATTGCCGCATATCCCAGCAGGATTCAAGCGCAACCGGAGCGGTCTTCCATGCTTCCTTAGCGCCTATCGCGTCGATCGTCCCCGAATACTCGCCCATTGCGAACCAAAAGCCAAGGCAGTCAGCGCGCCAGCCGCAACGTTTCCTGCCAATGGCGTATTTGAGGGCGTCGGCGTGGCCGATGAGCATCACCTTATGTGTCTTGGGGAAGTACTTACAATACGCATCAATAATGGCGCGGTATGTCTTTGGCGCCGGAAGGGCAACCGGCGGTTTCGCACCGTAATAGTGCCACTCACCCCAGAATCCCACTGTGCCAATGTCCACCAGTCCCAGGTCCGGATGACCATCATAGCGCTTGCCCAATTCCCTCAGCAGCCGAAAATGAGCCTTTTGGAAAACTGGGTCTGCCATGTCCGGCACCCAATGGGGTGTCTTTCCACCGTCGAGACGGGTTCGATATTCGATGCCTTTGCAGCCCTTGTCCTTTAACCATTTGGGGACAAAGATGTACCCCTTGCCGGTGCCGGCACACATGACGCGAAAAGCGAATTTCTGTCCTGCCTTCCTTGCACGCGCCAAGAGAGCGTCGAATCTCGCAAAGTCGATCTGTCCCTCAACGGGTTCGATATCACACCAGTAGAACCGGAAATAGGCCGACTCGCTTGGCAGGCCCGCCAGGTTCTTATCCTCGTCGGCGAATCGCCCGGAGGTCTGCCAGCCCATGCCGGGATTCGCCAGCAGTTCGTCCGTCTCTTTCGGTGTTACTGTTACCACCGGACCATCCCACTTTTTGGGTGCTCCGGTGTGAAGTTGGTTTTCTTGGCATCCGACGACGGAGACTACCACAAACAGAAGTAACAAGACTGGTTTTTTCATCGTTCCAATCTCCTTAATGCCGTCTTACTCCACGCCCTTTTCCTGTCCAATGGAGTAATTCGGCGCCTCGTGGGTTATCGTAATGTCGTGAGGGTGGCTTTCGGAAAGCGAGGCCGGCGATATGCGGATGAAATTCGCCCCGGTGCGGAGTTGCTCGATGGTCTTCGCACCGCAGTGGTCCATTCCGCTTCGCAGCCCGCCGACTAACTGATAGACGTAATCGCCCAGCGGTCCGCGGTAAGGGACCCGTCCTTCGACGCCCTCGGGGACGAGTTTGTCGCGAGCGGTTTGTCCGTAGCGGTCGGCCGATCCTGCCGCCATTGCGTCCATCGAGCCCATGCCCCGGTAGGTCTTGAATCGCCTTCCCTTGTAGATGACCAACTGTCCGGGCGATTCGTCCAGCCCGGCGAAGAGGCTTCCCATCATCACCACCGATGCGCCGGCGGCGATGGCCTTTGTGATGTCGCCGCTGAGGCGGACGCCGCCGTCGGCGATTACCGGTATGCCGTTCTTGTCGGCGACGGCGGCGCAATCGGCAACGGCCGTTATCTGGGGAACGCCTACGCCTGTTACCACGCGGGTGGTGCAGATGGCGCCGGGGCCAATGCCAACACGGAGTGCGTCGGCGCCGGCGGCGATAAGGTCTTCCGTCGCAGCAGCCGTGGCGATGTTACCCGCGATTACATCGATCTTGTGGGCGGACTTAATCTGCCGGACCGTCTCGGCGACGATGTCCTTGTGCCCGTGCGAGGTATCGACCACGATCACGTCAACGTCCTTGGCTATCAGGTTCTCGACGCGCTGGTAGTCCAGGACCCCTACGGCCGCCCCGACGCGAAGCCGGCCTCGGGCGTCCTTGCAACTACGCGGGAACTGGCGCAGTTTGTCGATGTCCCGCATGGTAATCAGCCCGGCGAGTTTGCCGTCGGCATCGACCAGGAGGAGTTTTTCGACCTTGTGGCGGTTGAGGATTTTTTCGGCCTCTTCCAGCGTGGTCTCCGGCGGTGCGGTTACGAGGTTCTCTGCTGTCATAACCTCGCGGATGGTGCGGTCGCCGGCGAGAAACTTCATATCCCGGCGGGTCAGGATTCCCACCAGTTTGCCTTCATCGGCGACAATGGGGATGCCGGAGACGTTATGCCTGGCCATCAACTCTCGCGCACGGGCAGTCGATTCGTTCGGGGGCAGCGTGATCGGGTCGGTGATGATGCCGTTTTCAGACCGCTTGACTTTCTCGACCTCAAGTGCCTGGGCCTTGGCCGAAAGGTTCCGGTGAATGATGCCCATCCCGCCTTCCTGCGCCAGGGCGATGGCGAGGGCCGATTCGGTAACCGTGTCCATCGGGGCAGAGACCAGCGGGATGTTCAGGCGGATGTTCGGCGTCAGCAGCGTCGAGGTGTCCACGTCGGCGCCCGCGACATCGGATCGCGCCGGAACCAGAAGAACGTCGTCGAAAGTTATACCGTCATTTATTATTCTGTCCATAGCGAGACCTTCCTGAAGGATATGAGCAACCGAAATATCAAGGCCGATTGGAAGACCATAGGTTGCCAGTAGAATCTAACAGATCGACATACGCCGAGTCAATAACAAAATGGGTAACACTTCACCCGTTTGCAATAAAATCTGCTTTATCCTTGTCTGAAAAGATTTTGCAGGGATGCAGGGGACCTGCATCCCTGCAAAATGCTTTTCGAGCGTTTGCAAACAGCCGAACTGTTACCATTATCCTAAATTCACACTTTCCTGTCGTCGATTATGTCTCGGCGTCGGCGCCGGCGGGTTCAAGGGTGGTTTTTCCTTCCCACTGGAGTCCGCCGAGGACGCCTTGAGCGATGTTGGTCAGGTGGTCGCCGATTTTTTCCATGTTATCGACGAAATCGACGAACAGCAATCCCACCATTGCCGAGCAGGTCCCCTCGCCCAACCGCCGGACGTGGCTGCGGCGAAACTCTATCTGCATTTTATTGACGGCCTTTTCATGTTCGAGTGCGCGTTCGGCTGCGACCAGGTCGTTTTCGCCTATGGCGGCGAGGATGTCCACGAACATTTGCCGGATTTCGTCGCGCATTCTGCCCATTTCATTGGCTGCCGATTGACTGAAAGTGAGCCGCTGGTCGAGTTTGCGGACGGTAACTTCCGTTATGTTCACCGCGTGGTCGCCGATGCGCTCGACGTCGTTGACCGTGTGGAGCAGCACCGGCAATTCGCTTGCGGCTTCGGGCGAGAGCGTCTGCTGGGACAGTTCCACCAGGTAGCGTGTAATCTCGGTCTGGAAGTCGTCCACGGTATCTTCTTTCCCGGCGACTCGTTTCAGTGCGGCGCGATCGTCGTGGCGGATAGCGGCGACGGCGTCTTCGAGGGCGTCCCTGGCGGCCTCGGTCATGCGGACAATTTCCCTCCTGGCCTGGTCCATGGCGACCGGGGGCGTCGCAAGGAGGTTCCGATCCAGCGTTACCGGTCGCATCTGAAGATCGCCCTTACGGGTCGGGACAATCCGCACGACCACCTTCTCCAGCAGACCCACCAGCGGAAGAAACGCCAGCGCGTTGGTTACGTTGAAAACGCTGTGGGCGGCTGCGATTTCCAGGCCCATCGTGTCGAAACTGAGCGACCAGGGCGTGATATACCCGACGACAGTGGCAAACCAACCTGTAAGCACGAGAGGCAGAATCCAGCAGACTCCGAAGACGTTGAACATGGTATGCGCCATGGCGGCGCGGCGCGCGTGGACGTTGGAACGGAAGGCCGCTATCTGGGCGGTGATGGTCGTGCCGATGTTGTCGCCCAGTATGAACGGGATCGCCACGCGAAAGGCAAGGTCAGGATCGCCGCCGAGAAGCCCACCCGCGGCGATTACCTGGATAATCATAATCGAGGCGGAACTGCTTTGTATCAGGACGGTAATTCCCGCTCCGGCCATGACCGCCAGGATCGGATTGTCGCCGATGGCGGCCAGGAAATTCTTCACTCCCTCTTCCCTGGCCATGGGACCGAAGGCGCCTTTCATAAAACTAATACCCACGAACAGGATGCCGAAACCGAGCAGTATCTGCCCGATGTGCCTGGTCCGCTGTCTCTTTCCGGCGAATTGGATGACCATGCCCAGCGCGATAATTGGCATGGCGTACAGGTCGAGTTTCATGACCTTTAATCCAGTGGCCAGGCCTACCAGCCACGCCGTCATCGTCGTGCCGATATTCGCGCCGAGAACGACGCAGATTGCCTGGCGAAGCGCCAATAACCCGGCGTTGACCAGACCGACGACGATGACAGTAGTGGCGGAACTGGACTGGATGAGTGATGTAATCCCCGCCCCTATCAGCATCGCCATGAACCGGTGTTTTGTTACCTTTTCCAGTAGTTGGCGGAGTCGATTACCCGCCACCTTCTTCAGACCCTCCGAGAGCATTCCCATGCCGAAAAGGAACAAGGCCAACCCGCCCAGCGTGTTGAAGATCATTTTCTGGATATCCATTCTTTCGATCCTTCAGGACGCGCCTGCCTGTCTTGATAAGGCGGGTTGAATTGCGAGCGAACGGGTTTGATTTCGCAAAATAAATATCTGAATCCTGTCATTCGCGTTTAAACAGATCTCCCTGCTCCAGCGTTTCGTCGGGGATGTCCCGGACGTCCTTGGCCTCTTTGATCAACTCGCCGACGTCCTGGAATTCGCGATAGACACTCGCAAAACGGATATAGGCGACCTTGTCCACCCGTCGAAGAATTTCAATGACGGTATCGCCGATAAAGGAAGACGGCACTTCCTTGTCGTAGTTGCGAAAGATGCTTTCCTCGACGGCCTCGACGATCCGCAGGAGTTGCCGATCGCTTACCGGGCGTTTATAACAGGCCTTTTCCAGGCCGGAAAGAATACGCTGCCGGTCGTAGGGGCTGCGAGAACCGTCCTTTTTCAGCACAGTAATACGGACGCTTTCCTCACTGCGCTCGTATGTAGTGAACCGCCGGTTACAGCACAGACACATTCGTCGCCTTCGCACGGCCCGTCCGCCGTCGCTGCTGCGCGAGTCGATAACCTTATCTTTGTCACCACCGCAAAAAGGACATTGCATTACAATAATCTCTCATCAATTGCGGATTTCCGGCTGGGTGGCACGGTCAAGTGAGGTTGAGACCGTCAGGCCTCGATCTCACTTGGCCGTGATGCCGCCTATCACGGCCAAGCCTCACTTCCTGCCTGCCGGCAGGCAGGCGTTCGCCTTGACCGTGCCACCCACTCCGACGAACGCTTACATGCCTACACGCTCCGCTTCGCTGCGCGTGAAGACATGGCACCCAGGACATTGCGCCCGGCATATATGGTGTTGAGGAAAGATAAGCAACTACATATTGAGCGTCAAGTCAATTCTCTTCTCGCAGAGGCGGTTTTTCTCCCAGGAGGATATGAACCAGAAAAACCTGGCCTTTCACTTCTTTTTTCGGTGCGTCTTTTTTCAACTTAGGCCCGCCGTATCCGTAGGACAACCTGCGGTTCAGCGACCGTTTGAGCGGTTTAATCCACGCTGCAAGGTCTTTGGGGCCGATGAAAACGCTTTTTCCGCAATCCTTGATCTCGGGACGAGTGCGTGCGGTCAGAAGTCCTGCGAATGCTTCTTCGAGAAGCACCGCCCCGACGACCTCTCCCGGAAGTATCCTGGAACTGAGCGTAACACCGCCATCCTTGCCTGCCGATGCAACCTTCGCGATACCGGTGCGAATCTCCGTTCCCATCTGCCTGTACAGGTTGACCGCGCGGATTGTAACTTCCTGATCGGTCTTTACGGCGGGCATTTTTTCCAGGTCAACCGGCGTGAAGGTAACACCCCGTGTGCGAATTATCACAAGCGGCAGGTCCGCTTTACCGGTTACGGGCCTGTACGTTCTTCGCCGTGACGGCGCCGCCCTGACAAGGACGTTCGGGGCGATCTGGACGTAGAGCAGATGGGCGCCGGCGATGGCATCCTTATCTACCAGCAGCGCCGACTCGGCGATCGGTATCGCCAGGGCCTGCTTGCTGATAATCCTCTCGTAAGGCGGCTCGAGCATTCTGAATCGCTCATCCTGCCGACGTTTCTCCCTCCGGCGGTCCGAACTGTTCGGCCGGCGCGGAACGTAATACACACCCCGGCGCGACTGCCAGGCCTTTCCGGGCATCAACCAGGAAACGCCCGTACCGGAAGTGCGAAAGGTCGATCCGCGTTTTTCATATCGCCCCAGCAGCTCCTTGGCCTTCACGTACACCGGATCGCCGACCTTTGCACCGGGCACCTTCTCCATCGCGGACTCGATCAGCCCAATCGCCTCGTAGGTATCGTCGCGGAGTTCCAGGCAGACGACGAATTCCTCCAGCGCGCGCAGCGGTTGTTTCAGTTTCATCAGCGCGTATCCGCGACCCTGGTGAAACGCAGCGACCAACGGCTCGGACTTGATGCACTTGCGAAAAAGTTGCTCCGCCTCTTTGTATTTCCTGTTGCGAAGGTCCAGTACGGCGGTAAGGAAGTTCCGCAAGAGCGGGTCGGGCAGGTTCTTTGCGGCGACGTACGACTCCTGCTCGGCCTTGAGCATCAGTTTCTTTTTCTTCGCACGGTCCGAAGACTTCTTCCCGCGAATGGAATTCGCCTCCTTCTCAAACTGAAAGGCCTGGCGAAGGTGCTTCTCAAAGGCTATGCGTCGCTGCCGCTGCCGGGCTTTCGCCAGCCACGTCAGGCCGCACTTGCGCTTACCGTCGTGGGCGGCGATACGCCACTGCTTCAGCAGGTTTTCCAGCGTTTCAGGGGCCGAATCGCCCAGCAACTCCAACTGGCGAGTCGTCATGAAAACTATCGGCTCGGGAAGAGTCGCCTCGCTGAATCTCCATCGGCACGACGGTTGAACATCGACGCCGGGACGCTTGTCGTCATCGACCGGGCGGGTTTGAGGGGCGGCTGTACCCTTGCCGTATTCGACGTGGATAACTTTTGACTTCTCGACCTGGATAGTCCCATAGGCTAACTTGACAAGATACTTGCCGTCCTTTTCGGTAACTTCGCCGATGAGTGTCTTGCCGTCGCGCAGGTACACCGTATCGCCGACGGCCTGACCTGAAAGAACAAGACAGACGAGGACAACGAATCCCGTTATTCTCTGCATGTTACGCCTCCCGTTTTCCATGATTACGATTCTACTATATTTAACGCATCAGAGTGCAGAACGTTTCAATAACTTGACCGGACCGGCGTTGTCGCCTACGATAATCGACCCGTGAATAACAAAGGCTTCCAACTCAGTTGCATAAAGTTCGACGACTTTACTGTCGCCGGTTACAGCGTCGCCGGTGAGGAGTCTGTTATCGTCGTGCCGGAACTGGACGCGGTCTTCGACATAGGCAGATGTCCGCGCGAGGCCCTGCGCGTCAATCACGTCCTGCTGAGCCACGGGCACATGGACCACGCAGCCGGTATCGCTTATTACTTCAGCCAGCGCGATTTCCAGAGCAACACAGGAGGCGTCGCGCTGGTGGCCCATTCGATAGTCGAACCTCTGGAAAACCTGATGGACGCCGTCGCCCGCGTCGA
>DAOVFI010000257.1 GCA_030673005.1 Planctomycetales bacterium | reverse complement strand
AAAATACTTACGACTGACGCAGCCGATTTGCCGGGGCTCGCTTCGCTCGACCCGGCCTACGACTACGACTACGATTGACGCAGTGTACGAACCGGTCCTGACTTTTTCAAGACCGACTGCCGGTTGATTTGATTGGCGCTTCATCCATCTCCGGTATTGCTTTTACAGCCCCCGGAAAGGTGAAATTGAAATTGCTGATAATCTGCGTTATAAAACCTTGATTTTGATACTCGGCTTGATATAATTATTGATTCGCGCATCGCGTTTGTATCCGGTGATTGGCGTTGCGGTGCGGTTTGAGTGTATGGAGAGAGACTTTGGCGGTAAAATTACGACTGAAAAGATTCGGCAGGCGGCATCGCGCCTTTTTCCGGCTCAATGCGATGGACTCGCGCTGTCCGCGTGACGGGCGCGCCTTGGAAGAACTGGGCTGGTACGACCCGCTGGCCAAGACACCCGACCAGCAGGTATCACTCAAGCGCGAGCGGATCGAGTATTGGCTCGGCGTAGGCGCCCAGCCGACCGAGACCGTACGCGACCTGCTGACCAGACACGGCATCGTCGTGAAAAGGTAAGGGTGGCACAGGTTTGTAACCTGTGCCCGGTGCCCTGTGCCCGGTGCGCAGACTACCAGCCTGTCGGTGGAAGGCACAGGTTGAAAACCTGTGTCACTTGGCGATGCGGATCGATATCCTGACGCTTTTTCCGGAGATGTTTGGGACAGTGCTGGAGACCAGTATCGTCGGGCGGGCGATAAAGTCCGGGCTGGTCGAGGTTAAACCGACCAACATAAGAGACTTTGCGGTAGATAGTTATCGCAAGGTGGACGACGCACCTTTCGGCGGCGGACCCGGAATGGTAATGATGTGCGGGCCGGTCTTCAGCGCCGTTGAGGCGGTTCAGGCACAGACCGAGCCGCCCGGCCTCGTAGTCCTGCTAAGCCCGCAGGGACGGCGACTGGACCAGGAGATAGTCGTCGAACTGGCCGGCACCAAGCGGCTGATACTCGTTGCGGGTCATTACGAGGGATTCGACGAGCGGATCAGGCAGGGCCTGGCTGACGTTGAGATAAGCCTGGGCGACTTCGTCCTGTCCGGCGGCGAGATTCCCGCCATGGCCGTTGTCGATGCGGTGGTCCGCCTGCTGCCCGGAGCGTTGGGCGAGCCGGAAAGCATAACCGAAGAATCCTTCAGTATGGGTCTGTTGGAGTATCCGCAATACACCAGGCCGAGGGAGTTTCGAGGCATGTGTGTGCCGGAAGCGCTGCTCAACGGCGATCACGCAAAAATCGCCGCCTGGCGGGCGGAACAGTCGGCCGAAAGGACAAAGCAACGCCGCCCGGACCTGTGGGACAAATATAAGAAGCAGATATAGTCCACGAATTACACGAATTGCACGAATTATTTAAAAAAAGGCTAAATTGTCCACGAATCCCAAAGGGACACGTTACTGGAATTACATGGATTTTTTTTCGTATGAAGGCATTTAAGAAAATTCGTGTAATTCGTGTAATTCGTGGACTTATTCTGTCGCTGGGAGAAGAATCGTGAGTCAGGAATTGCTGAACAAGGCGGTGGCCGGTTCGCTTAAGGATAATCCTCCGCAGTTTCGTGTTGGAGATACGGTCAATGTGTCGGTCCGGATCGTTGAAGGCGAAAAGGAGCGAATCCAGGTTTTTCGCGGGACGGTAATTGCCCGAAAGGGCGGCGGCGTTGCGGAAACTTTCACCGTCCGGCGAATCGTTAATAACGAGGGCGTCGAGAGGACTTTTCCGCTGCATGGCCCGTCGCTGGTGGATGTTGAAGTCGTCCGCTCGGGTCAGACCCGGCGGGCCAAGCTGTATTTTCTGCGCGACCGCGTCGGCAAGGCCACACGTCTTAAGGACATTACGCGGGAGCTTAAGGCCAAAGCCTCCGGGCCGGTAAATCGAAAGGCGCCTGAAACCGCCGAATCGGAAACCGACCAGACTACCGACGAAGCCGGGACAGATTCAACCGGCGAAACCGACGAGCAGACCACCAAAGAATGAATCGCATGTAACAATCATGTCTGACGGTGCACTGGGACGGAAGGGGGAAAATCCGGCAGTACGATACATGCGCCGGAAGGGGTTTAAGTAAGCATGCCAAGGCAAACTGAACGGCTGGGAAAGACCGGAGAGAGATTCGCTGCACGATACATGCGCCGGAAGGGTTTAAAAATTCTCGCACGCAACTATCGCTGCCCGTCGGGCGAAGTGGACATCATCGCTTTGGACAAATCCACCCGTCGCGACGGTCGGACTGAAACAATTGTATTCGTCGAGGTCAAAACCCGCTCATCCGACCGTTACGTCGCTCCGGCCTCGGCTGTGAATGGACGAAAGCGCCGGCAAATATCACGCGCAGCCGGTTATTACCTCGCCAGCCACGATACCGGCGATTATGCCACCCGCTTCGATATCGTCGCCGTCGTCATCCGCGAAGGCGAAAAGCCCCAAATCGAACACATACCCGACGCATTCTGAGCGACGGGTGGCACGGTCAAGCGCAGCGAAGCGGAGCTTGGCCGTGGAATGTCGTCCAGTTGCGCACACCACGGCCAATCTTCCGCTGCGCTCCAGATTGACCGTGCCACCTATCCGCTGCGCTCCAGATTGACCGTGCCACCCGAATCGTCAAAACAAACGTACCTTTCTTCAGCCCTTCGGATTCATCACTCGCCCCATGAACAGGATGCTTCCGGTGGCGCGGTGGCGGATCATGAACACGAACGGATGATCGGCCTTGAAGACCTTCGGCTGTTTCGGACGAAGAGGCATAGCCGTCAACCCCACTATGACAGCCGTTGCCGCTGCCGCTTCGGTGCCCTCCTCATCAACAGCCACGAAGGCCTTGTGAATCACTGCGGAGATAAAAAGATTATCCGCCGTCGTCATGCCGGAGAAGTCGGCCGCCGCTTCCGAAAAGGCGTCTGTCATACCCATTTTCTTGAGCGTTTCGGGCAGGCTGAACTGGCTGATGAACTTGAACTTCGGTAGCGTCAATCGCACCGTCTCACGCTTGAACTGTCCCAGCCACTTGGCGAGGTTCTGCCCCGTTAGCGTCTTCTCGAACGCCGCCAGGACGCCTCTTATTGTGAGAGGGGGACGGCCATACGATTTCGGCAGGAAGATGACCATCGAGAGGTCGCCGTACTTGTAATAAATCTCCACCGCTTGGAAGTCATCCGTCTCCATGTAATTGTGCGATTCCTGCTGATGCATAAACGGAACGCGAACCGTCTTGGTAAGCGCAGTGTGGAAATCTCCCTCCCTGGTAGCGCCCTTCTCGAACTTCTCGTCCCAGTTGCTCTTGAAATAGATGGCGTTGGTCAGGACCAGGCGCGTATCCGGATTGACAACCCCTCGCGGAATGAGGTTCTTAATCTTCTGCTTCGTCCTTTTCTCTACCCATGCGTTGATTTTCTTGCGTGATGCCTCCGTGGCCTTGACGTAATCGACCTCTTCAAGCCCCGCGTTGTAGTTGGTCTTGACTGTTTTCGTGAATTCTTCTTTGAAAGGATACCCCTTCTGCCCCCAAAGCGCGTTTGCGACGACCAGTTCGTATGCGGGTTTTCCGCGGTGGTCTTTTCGCGGCGTGTTCAGTTTCTTTATCAGCGTACCGAAGGCCGGATGCAGGCGATCCTGCGACCAGGGAGCGGAAATCGGGATCGCCCTGCCGGTTATTCTCATATTCATTCCTGCCCCTTTGACAGGAGGACTACCCCACCTTTTTCCGATCGGGAAACGCAGAGTGGTGAACATCTGTTTTTCGGTGTTGCCGCGAGCACCGGCGTATGTCATCGCCAGGGCTGTGTGGATACTGGCCGGCGAGAAGAAAAGGTTGCCCTTTTCCTTACCGGCGAGTTTGGCGTACAGGTCAGTCGCGAAGTCATTGCCGCTCTTTGCCACGGCGGCGATTTCTTTGGCTGGATTGCGCCTGTTTATCACTATGTCTGCGGGGCCGTGCGGAGGTCGGCGTCCTGGTCCCTTGAGTTGTCCCTTGGCGGTCAGGACATTACCGTCTTCAGTAACTATCACCGGCCCGCCCGGCGTCGCCATCGCCTGAAACGCCACAGCCGCCATAATTCCCATTAAAATCCAATACCTGACTTTCATTTCCTGCTCCTTTCTTTCATTATGGGCACACAAACCACCCTTACCTTGATTATTAGACGCACTCACGTCGAAAAAGATTGATGGATATGTAAAAAATATTAGTAACACTTC
>DAOVFI010000542.1 GCA_030673005.1 Planctomycetales bacterium | reverse complement strand
ATCTTCCCATACCCGCTCGGCAGGACCTTCCGGCACCAGAGAACCGGAGCGCCGACAACCTGGTTGGAAGTTGTAAGCAATGCGGCGGAAATGGCTTTTTCCGCGACAATTAATGCCAGGTCTTCGGCGCCGGAGGTTTTAATCCCGCACTTGACGCCGGCGGCGACGAAACCGGCGGGTAATGTAATGTGTCGCAAGTGCCCCATTGTTGATTCTCCACTGTTTTTTCCATCTGGGTGGCACGGTCAAGCGAGGTTGAGGCCGTTCGGCCTCGACCTCGCTTGGCTGTGGTTGGCGCTCACACGGCCAAGCAAGTCAAGGTCATACATACGACCTCGACTTGCTTGACCGTGCCACCCATCAGTAAAAATCGGTATTCCGGTCAATATAGCCCTGTTGTTTCATCGAGTCCGAACATGATGTTCATGTTCTGGACTGCCTGGCTTGAAGCGCCCTTGAGCAGGTTGTCCAGGGCGCTGATGAGGATGACGGTGTCCTTTTCGGCGCGGGCGGCCACGTCGCAGAAGTTGGTTGTTGAGACGTATTTGGTTGCCGGCAGGACGTCGGTGCGGACGCGGACGAACGGCTCATCGGCGTAAGCGGCCTGCAGGACTTCGGTCAACTGTTCGGCCGAGACATCGCCGACCGGGCGGGCATAGATGGTGCAGAGCATACCCCGGTCCATCGGGCACAGGTGCGGGACGAACAGGACCTCGGCGTCTTTGCCGCACAGGTCGGTCAGCACCTGCTCCATCTCCGGCATGTGGCGGTGCGTGCCGACGGCGTAAGGCTCAAAGTTCTCGTTGCGGTGCGGGAAGTGCTGGGCGGCTGACGGGGTCTTGCCCGCACCGGTGATGCCGCTGATGGCGTTGACGACGATGCCGGTCGGTTCGATAAGCCCGGCATTGAGAACCGGCGCAATCGGCAGCACCGCGCAGGTCGGGTAGCAGCCGGGATTGGCGATAAGGTCGGCGGCGGCGATCTGCTCGGTGTAATACTCCGGCAGGCCATACACAGCCTCTTCGAGTCGCCCCGCGTCGGTGTGTGGGCAATACCATTTTTCGTATTCGCCCGCGTCCTTGAGCCGGTAGTCCGCCGACCAGTCGATTACGCGCAAGCCCGCCTCGCGCAGGGCCGGAACGTAACTCATAGCGACCTTGTGCGGCACTGCCAGCATCGCCAGGTCGGCCCGGCCGGCGATTTTCGCCACGTCGTACAATTCCTGCTCCATCTCGACGGTTTTATCGAGCAGCGGGTAAAAACCGGTTATCGGTCCGACCTCCTGGGCCGGCCCGTAGATGCCGACCAGTTCAGCGTTCGGATGCCGACGCAGAAGGCGGATCACCTCAAAACCGGCGTAACCGCTGCCACCGATAAGGGCAACGCGAATGTTGTTCGTATTCTCGGTCACTTTTTACTCCTTTACAAAAAGGCACGAGGCAACAGGCAAGAGGCAACAGGCACGAGGCACAATAGTGTATTTTTAGGTCTTGTTGGGTGAATCAACTTTTTTATTCAGACTTTTAATCAGTGCATTAAGAATTTTGGAGCATTCGCCTGTATCCTGCAATAATGAAACAGTCTGTTTTTTTGTCAGAAACGACAATTCTTGAGCAAGCATAATTTGCGTTTCGGTTTCATAGAGGCTACCTCTTGCCTGTACCAAAAAAAAGAAACCCCAGCGTATGCAGGCGCCGGGGCTTCGCTAATCTTTGGTTGTTGAAGTTTTTTTATCGTTTTGAGAACTGGAAGCGTTTTCTGGCGCCCTTCTGGCCGTACTTTTTGCGTTCCTTCATCCT
>DAOVFI010000514.1 GCA_030673005.1 Planctomycetales bacterium | reverse complement strand
GAGCCGGTCAACGAGACCCCGACGTGGCAGACCGTCACAAAAGTATTTGTGACGTTTGGATTCGTTCGCGCGGATGCGTTGAAACATATTCCGTTTACGGGCGCGGCTGTTGCAGGAAACATTTCCGGGCTTGACAGCATGGACGATGTGGGCGTGCTTGCGTACACGGCGGGCAAGCTGCTCCTCGCCGACGGCGACAGCTACGAAGAAAATGCAATGTCCGGCGACGCTACAATCGCCACGGGCGGCGCGTTGACGCTTGCTAAAAAACAATTGGCAAACGTTATCGCCGACCCCGGCGACGGCGAGGCAATCGTTGTCACGTTGAGCGGAACATGCCCGCTCGTGACTTCGGGCGCAGAGACTCGGACGGTTGCAGATGCGACCTACGCGGGTCAGGAAATGCTGCTCGCCATGAAAACCGACAACGGCGACTGCGTTGTGACTTTTGCATCGCCGTTTAACCAGGCGGGCGATACGACCATCACGTTTGACACCGCTGGCGATGCCGCGCTCTTTATGGCTATCGAGGACGGCGCAGACGTTGAATGGCGACTCATTGCCGAGGACGGTTGCAGCGGCATGATAGGCGCGGGAGATAGCGACCTTGATACCGTTATTGCCGACCCGGGCGATGCAGGCGCGATTCCTGTAACCGGAAGCGGAACCGTTCCGCTTGTTACTGGCGCGGGTGCGGAGACACGGACGTTGGCAGACGCGACGTACGCGGGACAGCGTATAGCCCTTTCGCTCAAGACTGATGGCGGCGGAGCGTGCGTTATAACGGTCGCTTCGCCGATTAACGCGGATGGGCGCACAACGCTGACTTTTGCGGATGCGGGCGATTCTGTTCTGCTCTATGCCGTAGAGGACGGCGCAGATGTCGAATGGCGCGTTGCGTCTGCTATCGGCATCGAGGGGCTGGATATTGATACTGACGATATTGCGGAAACCGCAAACGGCGGAATCGGGGTTCCAATGCTGATTCAGTCGATCTGCACTGCGGCCGGCGCGGAGGATGAGGTGGTACTTGTCGCGGCGCCACGGAAATTGAAAATCGTTGACGCATGGATGATCGCGCGCACGGCGGACGCCGCAAACGTCACGTTGAAAAATGTGGCGAACGCTTTCACCGGCGCGATTGCAATCGGCGGGGTAGACGATACGATCGTTTCTTTTGCCACGATTATTGCAGAGCACGATGAGGTTGCTGCGGGAGCCGCTATCAACGCGACTTTCAGCGCGGCGGGTTCGGCGGAAATTTTTATTCTCGCCGTTCCGACAGCCTAAATAATTTCAAGTAGTTAGTTCCCGGCGGGTTAATCCCCGTCGGGGGCTTTTTTGCAAGGCGGAAATAAAAAAGAATGAGCAGCCGATTTTCAGACATTTTCAAAAGCTCGCCGTCGGATGTTCTAAACGAAATTCACGGCATCACGGCGACCTATACGCCGAGTGGCGGGGAAGGTTATTCTGTTACCGGCCGCTGGCACCCGAACAGAACAATTCCACAATACTTCAATGACGGCGAACAGGATGTTTTGACAGGGGTATTTATTTGCAATCCGGACGAGGTGAGCGCGCCGAGCGACAAAGACTCTATGACGATAGATAGCGTCATATGGGCTATTGTCGAAATCGGGCGGCGAGACCCGGCGCTTGAATTGCAATTGGAAAATCGCGAGCAGCGATTTATTGGAAAAAGCGACACAAAAATTCAAAGATAAAAAAAAAGAAACAGGAAAGGTAAAGGAGCTTAAAAATGTCACTAGCCGCTATCATTCAAAAAAACATTACTCTCGGCGGGAAAAATTTTATAGGAGGCAAATCTATTTCAGGCGACGCCACAATTGTTCACGAAGAATCGCTTGCGGCCGCTAATGCCGGTGTGCTGACAACTCGCACGGATGCTGATACCGGAGTCGTGACAGCTGGCAGCGCCGAGCATGGAATTACAGACGCACACAAG
>DAOVFI010000494.1 GCA_030673005.1 Planctomycetales bacterium | reverse complement strand
TTACGCCCGCCTGGTCGAACTGTTCCCCGATGCGCCCGACATCGACGAACTGCGTAACACACTTCGCGTCCTCCAGGTCAAGAAGGGAGCCAGGCAATGAAAACGGTACGTTTTGGTCAAGTCCTTGTCCTTACGTCGATTATCGTATGTTGTGCCTCTGTTCCGACATTAGCGCAAACGATTCAACAGTTGGAAAACGAGGTGATGTCGAATCCCGTTTCAGTTCCGGCTAAACGTGCTCTGGCTGAGGCATATCTGAAGCAGTGCGAACTGGAGAAATCGCTGAAAGTATGGCGTCAGATTCTCAAAATTCAGCCCGGGCACAAACGGGCCGCCTTCGTGGTTTCCCGCCTGACGCTCCAGGCGCTGGACCTTGATACCCATCTCCAGATAATACAAACGCTTATCGACAAAGGTATAACCGGCGGCACCGATTCCCTGCTGGACGCCGCCGCTAGGCGCGCCGCCACCGACACGCAGAAGGCGCGCGTCCTGTATCTCCGGGGCAGACTCGAGCAGCGTTCCGCCCCTGCCGGTGGTCTTGTCATTCTGCCAGAAACCGTAATACCTTTTTCTCCCACCTCAGCAAGGTATAATCGCCCCCCCTCGAGCGACTCGGTCGTTCTGCAATTACAACACTCCCAGGGAGTCAGGCCTTTACCTTTAGACCGTTTCCTGATGCCCGTCAAGGCAAGGGCGAATTTCCTGGCGGCAGTAAAACTCTATCCGGACACAGAATGGGGGGCACGCTCCGCTATTGCTCTGGCTGAAGCGGAGCGGTCAGGGAAATCGACAGCAGAGGCGGAGCGCTTGCTTCGCGGGGTTTCCGGTAACGAAAAACTCACTAAAAACGTCCGTGAGGAGGCGAATTTCAAACTCCTGCTTATCGAATCGGCCGACTGGACGAGTCGGCGTCAGATCGACGCACTGCGGCAATTGTCGGCGAAACTCACCGACGCCGGCGTCAAAAGGCAGGTGCTGGAAGAGATCATCCGTTTCGTCGTCAAGGCGCAGGGTAAGTGGGTTCCCGAGGCTCTCGAAGCGGCCGGAGCGATTCTCCAGGCCGATCCTTCGTACGAACAGGCGACCCAAATGCTCGCCACCCTCTCGAATGTAGCCGGTGCCAGCCAGGACCCGGACACTCTCGATTGCCTGCTGAAGGTCTTGAACGAAGTGAAACTGAAGGACCGCGCCCTGGCGCACCGTGCCGGGTTCATTCGCGCCGATGCGATCATAAGTCGTGCAATTGTCGAGAATAACGCCGCAGCGGCCGGACGCTTGCTGAATTCAGCGGGCCTGGCGATCGACAAACTCGCTACAGGTGAAATTACCCCTTCGGACCGCAAAGGCATCTGGGAACTCCGCGGAAGGCTCTATCTCACCAAGGCCCAGAAACTCGCGGCCATGTCCGGTTCCGCCGCGCTGCCCGCCATTATGAAGGCCAGGGAACACTACATTTCGGCCCTTCCGGCAAAGCCCGATATGTGCCTGGAGCGGCTTGGGAAAATTGGCATACTCCTCGAACACGTGCGGGAGTGGGAAGTGGTAGTGGCGCTTTACAGGGAGGTCGCCGACCGCTTCGCGCACATGCCGGCGGGACGAGAGGCGCTTTTGAAGATTACGGTACTTTACGAGCGGCATTTGAACGATCCGACATCGGCTCTGGAAGTCTATGCCGAATACGCCGGTCGATACCCGGCCGAACTGTCCTACAGCCGGCTGGGCGTGGGACGGCGACTTCGCAGACTCGGCTATTCCAACGTCCTGGACTTTCAGAAATGCACCGGCCTGACGCCCGACGGCCTGTTCGGCTTGAAAACACGGAAGAAACTCGCCGAAATCGAATCCGGTTTCGACATGATCCGCCTAGCCGATAAAGACGGCGGTAAGATACTCCGAGGCGTTTTCGTTCATCCTGCGATCTTCCGCATCGCACGCCGGCTCGAACGGGCAGGACGCGATCACGACGCTATTAAAGCCTACCTTATGATGCTGAACCTGTTTCCCGGAAAAAGAGAGTCCGACGACGCACTCCTTGCTGTAGCGAGACTCTTCCGTAAAAACATGCTCTTCGAGGAGGCGCTCGGAGCCTAC
>DAOVFI010000487.1 GCA_030673005.1 Planctomycetales bacterium | reverse complement strand
GAGGGCCACATCCGCCCATCGCATCGGGCCTGTTGCAGGTGCGCAAGCCCAAGGAAGCGCAGACCATCGTTGGGCAGGTCCTCAACTTCGTCGGGCAGGTTAACCAGTACCGGCTAGCCCGCATTTCTCACGGGTATGGCGATTTCGTATTGCTCTCGGCCGCGGGGCCGCGAATTGAATTGGCGGGCAGGCTTTGGAGATCGGCAGGGGCGGATCGCCTGCTCAGCAACGCAAGCGGGGATGGTTTTCAGCGTCGGAATGCCCCATCGGCGCATACCAAGCCCACGGCAACGTTGCGGCTGGTACCCAAATCGACCGCTCAGACGACCAGAACTGTCAGCAGCGAAGCGGCCGCGGACACAGCCGCCGAAGATGCTCGTACACCTGGAGGAAAATACCCCGCTGCGGGTAGCTCTCGGCCAGGGATACCCACACCTTCCGCACCGTCACACGAATTTGGGCTCCCAGCTTCAGCAGCTTGAGCCGGATCGTCCCACACTGGGCCTTGGCCAGCTCGGTCCCCTTCAAACCCAGCCGCCGCAAGGCCGCCAACAACGTATAGGCCGCCGATGAGAACCACAGACGCAACTCGTTCGCCCGCATCGTCGCAGCGCTGGTTCGGTCGGCGAAGAGGCAGAGTTGTTGTTCCTTGATCCGGTTTTCCATATCGCCGCGGGCACAATATTCCTCTTCATACAACGACTGGGCTTCGAGCTGGTCGGCAGAAATGGAGGTGACCACAAAGCGCGGATTGGCCCCCTTGGCAAGATGCTCCGCCTTGCCGATCACACGCCGGGGGCGTGACCAACTCTCACGGGTCTGGTACGTGAAATCCTTGAAGACGCGCGCCGCCCGGCCGGTCTGTTCGAACTGTCGGCGAGCCTGTTCCAGTTCGTCCGCCAGTTCCGCGCTCAGCCGCTCGTTCTTCGCCAGGCCCAGCACGTAATCGACATCATGGGCCTCGCACCAGCTCATGATCTGCTCGCGGCAGAAGCCCGAATCGCCGCGAATGACGATGTGGACCCGCGGCCATTTCGCGCGAATCTGAGCGACGATGCGTTCCAGTTCCTTCACGCTGCCGGCCGAGGCATCGATGTTGCTCGGCCGCAGCCGGGCACACAGCAAATGTTCGCCGCAGAAAATGTACAACGGCAAATAGCAGTAGTTCTTGTAGTAGCCGTGGAAAAACCGGCCGGACTGCTGCCCGTGAATCGGATCGTCGGTGGCGTCCAGGTCCAGCACGATTCGCTTCGGCGGCCGCTGATACGATTGCAGAAACAGCTCGGTAAAGAGCCTCTGAATCGCCCGGCGATCGGTGGTGATCTTCTTATAGCGACTGGCGGAACTGGCTCTGACTGGTGTGAGTTCCAGCCGATTCAGCGTGCTCTTGCCGGCCAAGGCCTTGCCGCGATCCCGCTCCCGCGAGCGGTGTCGCCCGAGCGGGTCCCGCTTGCCGACCAGGACGGCCAGCAGGGGGTCGTGCCGCAGATCGTCGTGGTCGTTCAGGTCTTCGTAGCCCAACGCCAGGGCGTAGATCCGCTGTGCGATCAGGTCTTCGGCCGGGTGCTCGATCAGGTCCGGGTCGCGGTGATCGGTGAAACAGGCGGCGAACTGCCCAATGATGCCCGTGACGCGTTCGGTCTCGCGCAGCAGCAAGCCGCCGGCGTCGGAGGTGATGTTGCCGCCGTCGAAACGTGCGATGATTTCCCGGCGTCCCAGGTGGTGAAATGCGAACGATTCTTGAGTACACTCTGTCGTCATAAAGGCCGTCTCCTCTGCTTGGCACAAGTCGCCTTTGCAAAACGTCTTATGCCACAGAAGATGGTCTTTATCTACTACCCCGGTGAGAAATGCGGGCTAGACCGTTTTCACTTTTCCTGTAGCGGCCAAGCTCTGTCTGGGCCGCAGCGAACCGGCAGGCATTCCACGTCCGGGAGAGAGCCGGGACGCTAGACTTGAACTGAAACCGCGCTGGTATCCTTGTCACCGGGCAGGTTAAAACCGGCCAGTGGTGGGCGGGTTAGAACCGGCCAGTTGTGTAAGTGATCGTATACCTCATTTCGCCTTCTCTTTGCAAGCCTGATTCTTGGCCGCCCGGTCCTTCATGCGGTAGCTCTTGCCCTTGATC
>DAOVFI010000509.1 GCA_030673005.1 Planctomycetales bacterium | reverse complement strand
CCACGCTCCGCCTCCGGGGGCGGCCGGGGCGGGGGGCCCCCCCCCCCCCCCCCCCCCCCCACGCCTGTTAAGGGTGGGGGGCGAACTTGAATTTCGCCCCCCCCGGGCGATGTTATTTGTCGGGAATGACAGAAAGGAGATGAAGATGACGGAAAGAGGGATTTTGGACATCGAGCCTGTTCCGGAGGAAGTACTTCCGGAGAACCGGAGACGGGACTCGAAACGTGATGCGGAAACCGCGCATCAGCGAATAACGCTTTTTGGTGACAGCGATCGCGAGCGGAAAAAACGCCGGGAATATCGTAAAAATGAGAGGAGGAAGTTCTATTTTGAATTGCTCGCAGAAGCAGAACAACGTAGAGAGGAGACGCCAATGCCTTCTATAACTAAATGGCAGGATATATTCGAACTCATAATGGAAGGTCGGCTACAACCGGGAAATATTGTGTACCTTCCGGGTATTAAGCCCAGCCGACTCAAACGGATGCTCAATTCCAAGCGACTGAAGAAACGCCTGGAACTTATTGAAGAATACGCCAATATGGACAACGCCCAGAACTCATTGACCAGCAAATGGTTAGCCTTGAGAAAACAGTCCGAAATGCTCGGCTGGTCCCAATGGTCCGAACCAAAGGAGATACTTCAGGTCTGCCGGGACGTCCTGAACGAAACACGGAAAGTGATCAACGATCAAAATGAACTTAATAAAGAAAAGATAAAGCAGAACAACGTAAAAGCAAAACCGGAACAAAAGGAGGCTGCGAAGCGAAAATTGCAAACACAAGTATGTAAAGATGTAGAAACCGGGCCAAATGAGCAATATGCAAACATCGCCAATCAGGCATTTCCGGATACGAAAAGTGCGTAACAACTTACAATATAATCGGATACATCAATTCTGCACCGTTGAGAATCGTTCCGAACGGTTCCGAATGGTTCCGAATGGTTCCGAACGGTTCCGAACGGTTCCGTTTCGTTCGTCTGGAATTCCCGTTTTTTTCGGTTCCGGAGGTATTATAATGAAAAAAGTAACCGTTCAGGCTCCTGTGTTTTATGCGCATTCATCCCCGATGGGGTTAAACGCATACTCCGCTTGAGCAAAGGTATGGCTACTGAAGCAGGCTGAAATAATTAGGACTATCAGGATAGGATTTTATATGAAAATCGCACTGGCGCAGATAAATCCGACGGTTGGCGACATTGCCGGCAACAGCGAGAAGATGGCCGAATGCATCGACCGGGCCGAACGTGAAGGGGCGGAGTTGGTGGTCTTCGGCGAGTTGTCGCTTCTTGGTTATCCGCCGCGCGACCTGCTTAGCCGGGAGGCATTCATTTCGTCGTCGGTCGAGGCGGTCGAGGCGTTGGCGAAGCGATGCCGGCGCGTCGCGGCGCTGGTCGGGTTCGCCAGGCCGGCGTCCGGGTCGCCGGGCAGACCGCTGGAGAACGCCGCGGCGCTGCTTGCCGGCGGGGCGGTCGCGGGCGTTCACGTCAAGACGCTTCTGCCGACCTACGACGTCTTCGACGAGACGCGATACTTCCGACCCGGCCCGCCGCCCAAACCGCTGACGCTCAACGGCCGGCGGATCGGAGTTACAATCTGCGAAGACCTCTGGGACCGTCCGGCCCTCGGTTCGGCGCTGTATCAGTCCGACCCGGTCGCGCACCTCCGCGACGCCGGGGCCGAGATTATTATCAACATGTCCGCCAGCCCGTTCCAGTTAGGAAAGGGAACCGTTCGTGAGAACCTGATCCGCCGCCAGGCCGAACGGGCGAAAACGCCGATCGTCTATGTCAATCAGGTCGGTGGAAACGACGAATTAATCTTCGACGGCGCGAGCATGGCCGTTGCCGCCGATGGGACCGTCCTGGGCGGATGCAAAAGGTTTGCCGAAGACCTGCTGGTAATCGACACCGATGCAGCCGGGCCGGACCGGTGCGAAGCAGCCGGTTCCGATATCGAACAACTGGCCGAGGCGTTAAAACT
>DAOVFI010000617.1 GCA_030673005.1 Planctomycetales bacterium | reverse complement strand
CAACGAGGCCGTCTCGACGGAACTGGAAAAGATCGGCCTGGGCGTCATCAACGTCAACATACGCGACATCGAGGACGAGTCCGGTTACATCAAGGCCCTCGGTCGAAAGGCGGCTGCCGAGGCGATTAACCAGGCGAATATTGACGTAGCCGAACAGGAGAAGCTGGGCGAGACGGGTGTGGCCGAGCGCAATCGCGACCAGCGAGTCGCCGTCGCCGCCGCCAACGCCAGGGCCGAGATGGGCGAAGCGACTGCCGACCGCGACAAGCGCCAGAAAGTCGCCGGTCTTGAGGCCGAAGCCGTAGATGCCGAAACCGTCGCCGAGTCCGACAAGGCCGGCTATCGGGCCAATCAGCGAGTGGCCGAAGAACAGGCGAGAAACCGCAGCGAATCGGCGTCGCGCGAGGCCGACGGCGCAATCCGCGTCGCGCAGGAACAAGCGCAGAAGAAGGCAGAAGACGCCCGCGCAATCCGCGAGCAGTCGCGTCTTAACGCCGAGATCGTCGTCCCGGCCAATGCCGACCGCGAGAGGGTCGTCATCGCCGCCGACGCGAAGAAGCAGGAAGCCATCCGCATCGCCGAGGGCGACGCCGAGGCCACCATCGCCCGCATGACCGCACAGGGCAAGGGCGTCCAGGCGATCCTGGACGGAAAGGCCGAAGGTTATCAGCGGCTGATCGATGCCTGCGGCGGCGACGCCGGAGCGGCCGCTCTGCTGATTATCGAAAAGTTCGCCGACATCGCCAATATCCAGGCCAAGGCCATCCAGGACCTGCCCATCGAGAAGGTCATCGTCTGGGACGGCGGCGGCGAAAGCGGCGGCCTGAAAGGACTGGGCGGAAGACTGCTCGGCGCGCTTCCACCGATGCACGACCTCGCCAAACAGGTCGGACTCGACCTGCCCGAGTTCCTCGGACGAATCGCAAAGGAAGCCGCAAAGAAACGCGAAAATCCGCAGCCAAAACCGAACCCGCCGACGCAAGGAAAAGAGAAATAGGGAAGGATTAACAGCGCTAAACGGCAAGCCGTATGGTTTGCCGTTTAGGCGTAGGCCGGGTCGAGCGAAGCGAGCCCCGGCAAATTCCGCCCCGTTCGGGCTTGAATTGCCGGGACTCCGCTGCGCTCCGTCCCGGCCTACATATTCACTATGAATGACAATAAGACCAAATCGCTTCGTCTGGGTGTTCTTCTTTCCGGCGGGGGGCGGACGCTGATGAACATCCTGGAATACATCAAGGCGGGCAAATTGTCGGCGGAGGTTGCCGTCGTTATCGCCAGCCGGGATTGCAATGGCTTCGAACGCTCCCGCGACGCAGTGCTTGTCGTGCACAACGTCCCGTAAAAGAAAATGCCGGATACAGAGACGTACTCGGCGGCGATTGCAGAGCGGCTGGATACGGCTGATGTGGACCTGGTGATCCAGGCGGGGTTTCTGTCGTTCTGGCAGATCCCGCCGAGATATGAAGGCCGCGTGATGAACATTCA
>DAOVFI010000055.1 GCA_030673005.1 Planctomycetales bacterium | reverse complement strand
GACATCTCCATGAACAATTCCAGGTCTTCGGTGCGTGTCTGGCGGTACATGAAAGCCTTCAGGAAGTTATGCGCCCTGCCGCAGGCGTCGGAGAAGTTTATCTGATCGGCCATGTATGGCTGGATCGCCTGGGTGTTAATCTGCGTAAGCGTCGGCGCCATCGTGAACAACGTCAGGAACAGCGCCAGGCCGATAAGGGCGATTGTCGGTGGGATGTTCTGTGTCGTCAGCGCCCTGCGGAGAAAACCCAGGACGATAATGATCCGCGTGAACGCCGTCATCATGACCAGCAGGCCCGGCAGCAGTGCCAGTATTGCGAAGACCAGCGCGAGTTTTACCGGCGATGACCAGTCGTTCTCCTTCTGACCCGGCACCGGCGCGGTGGCCTTATCTACCAGGTCAATAACGTCGCCGGGAGTCGGAAGCGAATTCGCCGGCTGGGTCGTCGGAGCGGGCGAATCCTGCGCAAACGCCACGCCCGAACCGGCAGAAAGGACTACCAGAACAAGCGGAACCATTTTGTAGCGAAACTTTTTCATCCCATCATGTGTAAACCGCTATTCGTTACTCCTGCGAAGGCGAATCGGTCTGTGTATCAGACCCATCTTCAAGGCGGCGGGCGATTTCGGCGTATTCATCGCCAAAAGCGTCGGTTACATCGCCCAGACTTACCACTCCTTCGGGAAAATTGGCTACCAGGATCTTTTTTGAGCCGACCTGGAGCAGATGCACCGTCTTTCGAGGGCCCAGATAGGCGGTTTCCAGAATGGATATATGCTTGCCCGCAACTACCCTGATTCTCGGAAGGACCTTTCTGATAATGAAAAAGGCAAAGGCGCCGATTACCAGGATAACGAACACTGCCGCCAGCATTTGCCACAGCAGTCCGGTGGGGTCGTGCGGCGTCGTTTCTGTCAGTTTCCGTCGAAACGCCGACGGCGCGGACGTTGGGGTTGTAGTTGTCGAGGCTGGACAATCCGCCACCAACGACAGCAGCGCGAACAACCCGGCTGAACCCGCCAAATACGCCCGTCTAATAACAGAGAATGTGCACACCTTCAGCATACCGGGAACTGTGCACATACCGTGCCAAAGGAGAATACCCCTGTTTTATGGGCGTTTAATAGCGATTTTCGCCCCGGATCGCGATGTTCAGAATCCCCCGTGCAAAAGAATCAGACGTAGAGTCCGAAAAGTGTCGAAAATCTTTACAGAACACCGTCTTTTCAGGTTTGGTCTTCCTCGCCCTGTTCTGTCGGATTCTGTGAGAGGATTTCCTGTATCCGAATGCCTAACCGGTCGCCGACGACCACTATTTGACCTGTGGCGAATTTATTCCCGCGCAGCAGCACCTCCACCGGTTCGCCCACCTGTTTATCCAGTTTCAGCACCGATCCGGGCGCCAGTTGAAGCAATTCCCGCACCTGCATATCGACCTGTCCCAGACGCGCCGTAACCGGTATTGTCGTATCCAGCAGGACATCAATTTGTCCACCGCCCTGGCCTTGTGGGCTATCTTCCGATTCGGGAAGCTGGGCCTCCTGCACCTGTACGGCGTCATCTGCCGACTGGTCCGTCTGCTGTTCGGTCGCTTCCGCTACGCTTGTATCCGCCATCACTTCTTCCTTTCTCCGCAAATTTAGTAGCCCGTAGCCAGTAGCCTGTAGCCTGTAGCCAGGAGAAACGCTCTTTTCTTTTAACGGGCTACCGGCTGCTTATATTTCATTTTGATACTTATGTTATGACCGTACTCAGGTACTTAAACTGACCGACTTTGACTATACGTTTGTTGTAACCTCTGAATTATTAGCCCGTTAGGGCGAAAAACTAGTAGCCCGGTCCGTAAGGGCCGGGAAAAAATCGGCAACCTTTTCGGTCCAGCCCCGTTAGGGGCGGCACAAGGCCTTAGTGACCTATCTGCCGCCCCTACCGGGGCTTATAGTTCATTGGAAGCCCTGAAACCCCGCCCTCACGGACGGGGCTATATATCTTTCGCCCTGACGGGCTACAAAAACAGTCAGTTTGAGTCAGGTATTACTTTCCATCCACCCCGTTCGCGCCTGTTCTATCGACTACCTGTAAGGCGTACTGCCCTTCGCAACAGACCGGAAAGCCCGACAGGACCGGCTTTCCCTGCACGATCAGTTCCACGGGTTCTTCGGTCTTTCCGTTGATTAGAAGCACGTCGCCTTTTTCAAGATTCATCATGCCTCTCATAGTAAGGTCGATCGTTCCCAGCATGACCTCTGCCGTTACGTTCGCTCGTTCCAGACTGGTCAGAATGTCTTTGCGTAATTCATCCGGCGACCTTTGATTCTCCTTCTGCCCGCCAGAGTCGCCGGCTGCGGGCGCCATCAATTCGCTGTTCAGGATAAGGCTGATCGCCGCCTGTTCATCCTCATCATCGGCCCGAAACGACAGCAGCAGGTAATCGTCGGTCGGACCCGTTCCCGGCAATTCCGGCGTCGTTGAAATCTCCTTCCCGCACTGCACTCGTCCGCCGCCCGCCTGCTCGAAGACGTCCGAAAAAGCCCGTGTCGCCGATGCGAGAATGTCCTGCAACAGGGCCGATTCCAGCGACGAAAGTTCCCTTTCCTCCCCGGAAGGCGGCGAGCCGCCCAGTACCTTTGCGACCCATTCCATCGTGCGTTCTGCGGGAATCGCCACCAGGCCGCAATTTTCGCCGTCCGTCATAAGCGAGGCGCAGTAATTCGACGCCTCCTCGGCAAGGACGGGAAGACGTTCGGCGTAATACTGACCGGGCGCGTCGGCGTGTAACAGGACCTCTTCACGAAATTGCCTGCCAAGCGCCTTCGATATTTCCTTTCCGACCTGGGCGGCAAACTGCTCCAGATTCACCATCTGTTCGGGAATAAAGCGTGAAGGCGCATTCCAGTCGTAATCGCTGACATCTTCTTCTACCGGCGCATGAGGCGGTTGATCCTTCGCCGCCGCCGCCAGGAAGACGGAAATCAGACTATCGGATTGGTTCGGCGCCTGCGTCATTGGACGGCCCACTGCTTGTAACCGATTTTCACTATCATAGGCCGCTGGTTCGGCCAGAGTTTCTCGTTAAACGAATCCTGAATCTCACGAAGAATCCGGTGAAGGTTCTTTCCGCCGGTTACTTCCTCAAGCGAACAGTCTGCCAGGTAGAGAATCACGGAATTATTCAGCTCCGGCATCTTCTTCTCAATCGTTTTGGATGCCTTACTGAAATCATCCTTTCGGATTGCAAGAGTCAGTTTTACCTTAATCAGCCGCGTCAGACGGGGCACCCTGAGATTGACGACAACAGGCTCCATTTCGAAGTATTCGTATTCTTCTCCATCATCGAGCGTAGGCGGAGGCGGTTCTTCTTCCTCTGCCACAGCCTCGGCCGGACCTGTGTCAGACCCGCCGAGTTGACTGACGAAATACCCCGCTCCGATCGCCAGGACAAGCACTCCGACAGGTAAAAGGAGCTTTGAAATCTTCCCAAGCGACCCGCCGGAGCCTTCTTCTTCTTCGTCCCAGGAGATATCCGCTACTGATTGCTCTTCCTGAGCCGGTTGCTCTTCCTGGGCCGGTTGCTCTTCCTGTTCGTTGTTTTCGTCATCGGCCATGGTTTCAATTCACTCCAATGATTGCGATCCTGATAAATTCCTTCCGTGCGGCGGCATCGGGCCGCGAATTCTGCTTCGGTCCCGACCCTGACCCCCATGAAATCAACTTCCAGCGTCTGGCGCCCGTCTCGTCCCGAAGCGCAACGCGCAGGAAATCCGCCACCGCTTGTGCCCGACGGGCCGAAAGTATCCACTTGTCCTGCCGGCCGGAAACGTCCGCAGCCGAACCGACGACGTAAATCTTCGTCGCGCTGCTGTCCAGATTCTGCTTCATATTCAACGCCATTGATTTCAGATACTTACGCGCCTGCGCGTTCAGGGATACGCCGGAACGCTCAAATTCAACGGGCGTTGAAATTATGTTAATCTGCCTGGTCTTTATGTCGGCGGTTTCCGTATGCATCTTGCGCTGCAAGTCCTTAAAGATCTGTCGAATTTTCTCATCTTCAGCGTCCATGACCCGACTTCGGGTAATTTTCTTCTCTTCCTCTTCTGTGGGATACCTCTTCTTTCGGGATTCACCCTCAAAAATCTGCTTTTTTCCGAAGAGGATGTCGGGAATCCCCATCCCGGCAATAGCCCTGCGGAACGCGCCCTGCCCCTCGAAGAACAGGTCCGGGTTCTGCTCCTTGGCAAACGCCTGAAGCAACACGAAGAACGCCAGCAGCAGCGTAATCATGTCGGTGAACGACACAACCCAGCCAGGTGTCCCGGCGCCTTCGTCTTCCGGTGGTTTGCCGCCCTTATTCACTGTGTTATATCCCTGGCCAATAAAACGATCCGCACGACCCCTTCACTCTGAAAGCGATGAGGCACGGAAAAATCCGAAACCGAAAGGCTTAAACGGTCGGCGGAAATATTCTGTTGGTCCGTAAAGAACTGTAGAACCACCAGGCTCTTGCGCAATTCATTTTCGGACCGTCCTTTCCGCTCCGACTGCGACTGTCCCGGCTCCGCTGCGCTTATAACCACCTTGCACGGCATGAGCCTTATGAACGAGGCAATACCCTTGAGGTACTCCCGTCCCGTAACCTTCATGATCCCGCCCTTGCCGAGAAACAATCTTCCGAAAGGGATATAGAAAACCCTTTCGTCACGATACGCATCCGTTTCAATCACTATCGGTCTGGGTTCTTTCGGATTTTTTACATGCTCGATGCTCTCTGAAGAGGGTTTTTCGGCGCCCTTTGCCGTCCTGTCGAAGACCGGGGGTTCTTCTTCGATCAGTGAGTCATCCTTGGCGTGTGGGCTGTCGAATATCGACGGGAACGGTCTGGCTTCGAAGGCCCCCTCCAACGGTTTGAGTTTCTCCTCGTCAAACGACGAGAAACTCAGCAGCAGCACGAAGAACGTCAGCAGCAGCGTCATGCAGTCGCTGAAGGTCGTCATCCACGCCGGCGCGCCGGGCGCGGAGTCTTCTTCGGGCTTTTGCTTTTTTATCAACATTTACGCCGCCTGCGATTTCCCCGCCGCGCCGATGTCCGGCTTGAGTTCCTCACGGTGCTTGGCCGACATCAGGGCCTGCATTCGCTCGCGCACCACGGTCGGGCTTTCACCGCGTGCGATGCCGATTACGCCTTCGGTTATCATCTCACGCATCAGTGTTTCCTGCTTGGAACGGATTCCCAGTTTGCCCGCCAGCGGGATGAAGACAAGGTTCGCCAACAACGCCCCGTAGAACGTCGTAATCAACGCCACCGCCATACCGGCGCCCAGGCCTGAAGGGTCGGAGAGGTTCTGGAGCATCGCCACCAGACCGATCAGCGTCCCGATCATTCCGAACGCCGGGGCCGCAGCGCCCATGAACTCCATTATCTTCTTTCCGTCCTGGTGGCGCTCCTGGAGGTACTGAATCTCGGTGGCGAGTGTATCGGCGACTACGTTTTCATCCTGCCCGTCCACAACCAGCCGCATTGCCTTGAGCAGAAACGGGTCGGTTACGTCGGCGAGTTTCTGCTCCAGCGCCAAGGCGCCGTCCCGCCGACTGATGGCCGAGTAGTTCACCATGTTCTGCACCAGTTCCTGCGACGATGGCAGCTTATAAAACAGGGTCTTCTTGATAACCGGCATGATCGTCATCACCTGCTTGAGCGAGAAATGGATCAGCGTCGCCGCAAGCATTCCTCCCGCAACGATCAGCATCGAGGGAATGTGAATGAACAGGGCGATACTGCTGCCGGTGAGGATAGCGCCGACGATACAAATGAAGCCCAGAATTACGCCAATAATTGTTGCAATATCCACGGGATTAACCTTTCTCTTGATGAACCTTCTTCAACTTTCCGCACAGCCTGGCGGCGAGCGCCTTGTCGGTTATTTCAGACAGGAGTTTTCCGGCAGACCGCTTCGACATAAAGTAGAGTATCTTTACCGCGTCGTCTTCCTGGTTGTTCCTGCACATCCCGGTGAGCATCTGGCTGCTGCTGGTCGAATCCATCTTCTCGCACACCTGCGCAATGTGCTTCATGTTGACATTTTCTTCCTTTGCGATCCGGATACGCGTGTTTTCCATCTCCGCTATGGTTTCCCGCATCCGGGTCAGGGGGAGCACCAGCTGCATCCGCAGCGCTTCCAGTTCCTTCGCCTGCTTCTTAAGCGCTTCACCGGCCATCTGGATTCGCCTCTCGCGCTTCTCCAGCTCCTTGTTCATTTTCTTGTAATCCGAGACTTTCAGGCGGACCTCTTTTATCAGCCCCATCAGTTGATTTTCCCGCTTGGCGATCGCTATCGGTCCTGCCGATTCCGGCATGACCATCTGCGCAAATACGTCCGCCTGCTGCTCCTGACCGGACGCGGTCTGCGGAACCGGCTTTTCCGACCCGCCAAACCAGTTTGACGCAAGGTATGAGACGCCAAAACCTACTATCGCAATTGCCGCCAGGATAATAATTCGCATCTTGCCCGACATCTTGTACTCCTCACCCGGGCCTATCGGCCCGTCTGCTTAATCAGTTCACGGGCGAATGCGGCCTGTGAACTTTCGTCCAGTTGTTTCTGTTCGGCTTTCAGTGTTTCTCTCGTGTGGCGCCGAAGCGCTTCGTCCCGAAGCCGCTCGAGCGTCTCACGCGAGGATTTGGCCTTCTTGAACTCGGTCAGATTCTCAGATTGTCGCTCCTGGAGGGCCTTGAGTTTCTCCCTCATCAGGTCCAGTTTTGCTTCCTCGGCCTCGGCGTACCGCATGAACACCTCCTGTGCGATAAGCCGTTTTTCCATTTCCAGGTCGGCTAGTTCGTCCAGGGCGCTTCGCAGGGACGCCTGTAGTCGAAATATCTCCCGATGCGCCGCGGCAATCTCCTGTGAAAGGCGAAACAACTTCGCCCTTGCGGCCCGTTCCCGCTGGACAGTTACATCGAGCAACCGCTGCAATGGCCATCGAAAACGCTTCATTTGCTCACCTTACCGCCCTGTTTAGCGCCGGCGGTTTCCTTCTCGTCCGGCAGCAGGAATTCCCACGACCGGCTTACCTCGCAGAGCCGCTCAACAGTCTGCTCGAAAGGCGACTGCACCCCGATCTGCTGGACCAGAAAGTCGTTGACCCGATCGATCAGTGATACGGCCTTGTCGATTCGATGGTTGCTGCCCGGCGAGAACGCCCCGATGTTGATGAGGTCTTCGGCGTTCTGATACGTCGAATATATCGCCCTGAACTTCCGGGCCGCCGCCTGATGCTCGGCGGTGGTAACCGAGTCCATCAGCCGGCTGACGGACTGGAGGATATCGACCGCCGGGTAATGCCCCTGCTCGGCGAGCCTGCGCGACAACACGATGTGCCCGTCCAGCAGCGAACGCGCCGAATCCGCCACAGGGTCGGTCAGGTCGTCGCCCTCGACGAGGATCGTAACGACCCCGGTAATGCTGCCCGTCTCGGCGCTTCCGAGGCGTTCGGTAAGCATCGGCATCATGGCGAATACGCTGGGGCAATAGCCCTTAGTGGTCGGCGGTTCCCCGGCGGCCAGTCCGATCTCCCGCTGGGCCTGCGCGAACCTTGTCAGCGAATCCATCATGAACAGGACGTCTTTGCCCATATCGCGGAAATACTCGGCGATGGTAATGGCCGTGAAGGCGCCCTTGACGCGCTGGATGGGGGAAGTGTCGGCCGTCGCTACGACCACCACGCTGCGGGCCAGGCCTTCGTAGCCCAGGGACTCTTCTAGGAACTGCCTGACCTCTCTGCCTCGCTCGCCGATAAGGGCGACGACGTTGACGTCGGCGGCGCTGGTCCGCGCTATCTCGCCGAGCAGCAGGCTCTTGCCCACGCCGCTTCCGGCGAATATGCCCATCCGCTGTCCCTTCCCGCACGTCAGCAGCCCGTCGAATGACCGGATGCCGAACGCCAGCGGTTCGGTAATCTTTCGCCGGCTCAACGGCGGCACGGATGCGCCGTCCAGCGCCCGCAGGTCGGTCCCGTCCAGCGGTCCTTTCGAGTCAATCGGCCTGCCAAGACCGTCGATAACCCGACCGAGGACGCCCTCGCCGAGACGAATATGACGCGGCGAGCGGCGGGCGACGACCGGATCGTCGGGCGCTATCCCGCCAATGCCCTCCAGCGGGAGCAGTATGCGGTTCTCGTCGCGGAAACCCACCACCTCGGCGAGCACGCGCCGCCCGTCGGCAAGGCGGATCTCGCATAGTTGACCGACGCCGACCGGCGGACCCTTCGATTCCACTACCATCCCGGCCACGCGAATTACCGTGCCGCGATAGGGTATCAGGTCCACTTCCTGCAACCTGCTCCGGTATCTGTCCAGATTAACCAACACGCTTTATTACTCCGGATTCTTCATAGCGCCGGCGATCTCTTCCAGCTGGGCGTCGATGGATGATTCCACTGTTCCCTGCGGCGTTTCCAGCAGGCATCCGCCCGGCTGGACTTTCCGATCGGCGATGAAACTGATATTGTCCGAACCGGCCTGGTCGGTATCCTTCCGGGCCGATTCGCAGCGGGCAAGATCGTCGGGGTGAAGATGCACCACGACCTTGATCCCGTCGGGAACGCGACTGAGCGCCTCGCGGACGACGGGTTCGATTTTGTGCCGCTCGGTCTGAATCTCCTGCTTGAGGACTTTCCTTGCAATCTCTATGGACAGGTTCAACAACTGTTCCTCGGCCTCTTTGAAAAAACGTTCATGGATTTCACCGAATTTGACGACCGCCTTTTCCAGTGCCTGCCGGGCGCTGCGCAGCCCGGCGAGTTCCCGGTCGGCTCCGCCTCCGGCGCGACCGGCCGGAGCAGTCTGCCGCGGGGGCGGCGCAGAAACAGAACCGCCGCTCCGGCCCGGAACCACATTGACCGACGAGACAGGACGCGGAATCTGTATCTCTACATGATTCTTCATCACCGTTAACCTTCACCTTCCTCGAACTGCAATTCGCCCTTGTCGTTCATTTCGCGAAGCACCTTCACTATGTCTTCTCTTGCCTGCTCGACATCGCCGCTCTTGGGGTTCGACAGCAGCGACTCTTCCTCTTCGAGCATCGACTTGGCGCGGTCGGAGATATTCTCACGTATCTTCGCTGATGTTTTTTCTTCCGCCTCGACGAGCGCCAGGGCGAGTTTTCGTGAATCCGCCGATCGCAGCGCCTCCTGAAGCGCGCGTTCGGCCACTACGGGCAAGTCATCCCATATCACCATCAAGTCCTTTACGGCCTGGGCATTTTCGCTGTCCTGTTCTTCGAGCGACTTGATTAACCCGTCGCGCATTTCCATTTCCATACCCCGCAACAGGATCGCCACTTTCCTGCGCTTTTTCTTCTGCTTATCGGGTGCTGCTGCCGGGGCCGCTGCGGTTGTTTCGCCTTCATCTTCATCCTGAACGGACTGAACCATACGCTCATGAATCACGCTGGCTACCCGCACCTTAGCCGCCGGCGAGGCCTCCAGTCCGCCGGTCATGCCGCGCACCGCTTTTGAGCGGGTATCCACATCGAGCATGCCGAGCAATTCGGCGCTCTTGCCCGACGGCAGTTCCGAAAGCACAATCGTGACCACCTGGGCCGATTCGCCGGACAGGGCCTGAAAAATATCGCCGACCTCGGCCGAACGAACGTGCCGGAACGGATCTCGCGCCTGAACGCGCTCGTTCACCTGCTCTATGACATCCTGCGACTTCCGCTCGCCGAGAACGCCCTGGAGTATTTCCTTGACGAATTGATCCCCGCCGGGTTTGTCGTTTTGACCGTAAAGCAGGCGAAAAAACTCCTTAATCGGCTCGTTGAAGTCGATTTTCCCCGCCTGCTCCGGCTGGCTGAGATAAGACAATTCAGCCGCGACCGCCGTTACGAATTCAGGCTCTGCCGACCGGAGCAGTTCCGCCGCCGTCGATGGGTCCAGGTGCATCAACAACATTGCCGCTTTTTTCGGGCCGCTCAATGCCACTTACGCTCCTCCACTCTCGGAGTTAACCCAACTGAGAAACAGACGTTTGACTTCATCAGGATTTTCCTGAAGGGCATTGCTGATCTGGGACTTCAGGAGTTCCGGGTTCGCTTCGAGCGACCCTCCCGGCAGCAGACCCGCAGGCTGACCGCCGGGCTGCCCTTCAAGTGCGGCGGCTGCTCCGGCCTCGGTCTTCTTCTTCGAACCCCGGAATATCCGCAACGCCAGCAACGCGCCAATCACCAGTATCCCGAGCGAGAACCTTCTGGCCATCTCCAGCAGGAAATCCGGATCGGTGAATCCGCCTGCCTCTTCGGGCATATCGAGCGCCTCGGACAAGGCCGAAGCCGGAAACTTCGTCGATACCACCTTCAGCGTATCGGTCGTCTTCAATCCGATGGCGTTGCGGATGATCTCCTCGACTTCCTTGACGGTAAGAGTCGGGGCGGGCGCTTCTTCTTCGGAGCCTTCGGGTTTGGGCGGCGGGGAAAGGTCCACGAAGGCCGCCACGGTCAGGGACATTACTTTTCCCGGAAGGTCCGTCTTCTGCTTGACGGTGCGACTGACGCGGTATTCGCTGACGGTGTTCTCTTCGCTGGTCTTGGTGCCGGCCTTGGCGCCGGCGGCGGCGGGCGCTACCGGTGCGGAGGACTTGCTCTTAATCTCCTCTTTCGTAATCACCCGCTTGTCCGGGTCGTAGGTCTCGATTGTTTCGTTTATCCGGCTGGTCTCGATGACGGCGTCAATGCGGACCGAAGCGCGATTGGGACCCAGCGCCACCGCCAGCATGTCCTCGGCCTTGTCGGACAGATACTCCTCAACCCGGCTCTTGTAATCGAGGAACGTTCCGGCCTTACCGGCCAGTTCGCTGCCGCCGCCTCCCGACAGCAGCCGGCCTCGAGCATCGACTACGACCACCTTC
>DAOVFI010000105.1 GCA_030673005.1 Planctomycetales bacterium | reverse complement strand
CCCAGTTCCCTGGCAAGTTCAAATATCCTTTTAGCCAATGCAAAACTCCCGCCGCACACCGCGGCGTTGCGGCATATCCGCTATTTATCGGTTGACATATCGGCCTGACCGTCGTCCTGATCGGAGACTTCAAGTGCGCCTTTGTCTTCCAGTTGATTATTATCGGTCTTTGGTTTGGTATCATTAACAGTCTGCCCGACCTGCGTCGTTGCCGGTTCGGTAACGGCGGCCAGAGCGGCGTCGGAATCACCGTCGGTTTCGAGTCGGTCCGACGGTTCGTCCTGATCCGCCGATTCGGAATCTTCAACCGCTTTCTGCTGCTTCTCCGGAAGGTCCGCCCTGCCGGCCGGGGCGGTATCGGCTTCTTCGTCGGCCTGCCCGTCCGAAGCCTCACGCCGGCGAGCCTGGTCCTTTGCCTTCGAAATCCGCACCGCCTGCTCGCTGCACTGCTGCACGATCCGCCCGGCGAGGGACTCGTCCAGTTCGAGTTCCTTTACCAGCGGCGCAGGACCAACCTCTTCAAGGTCGAGGACGTTGACCATGCCGAGGGCGACTATCTGGCTGACGATCTGGCTGTCCACTTCTTCGATCTCGAGGAGGGTTTTTTCCAAGATGTCTAAAGCGCCGTTGAATTCCACCGGCGTGAGTATGTCGATATCCCACTGCGTAAGCCTTGCGGCAAGCCGGACGTTCTGACCGCGCTTGCCGATGGCAAGCGAAAGCTGGTCGTCGGTAACGACCACGATCGCCCTGCCCAGTTCAAAGCACAGAGAGATGTCATAGACCTCCGCCGGCTTGAGTGCGTTTGCGATAAGAACCTTGGATGAATCGTCCCATCGCACGATGTCGATCTTCTCGCCGCCCAGTTCATCGACGATGCTCCTGATGCGGCTTCCCCGAATGCCGACGCACGCGCCGACCGCGTCAACCCTCGATTCAAGGCTGCTGACGGCGACCTTGGTGCGGTATCCCGCCTCGCGCGCAAGGGCGCGAATCTCGATAATTCCCTCGGATACCTCAGGCACCTCAACTTCAAACAGGCGCCGGACGAAATCAGGATGTGTTCGCGACAGGACAATGCGGACCTGTCCGGGCTGCTCGCGGACTTCCAGTATCATCGCCCGGATGCGGTCTTCCAGCGAGTGCGTTTCTCCGGGGATCTGCTCGCTTCTGGGCATGATTGCCTCGGCCCTGCCGGATTCAACGATCAGCGCCCCGCCTTCGCGGCGTACTACACGACCGGTGAGGATCTCACCCTTGCGCTGGAGGTATTCCTCGTAAATGCTGCCGCGTTCTGCTTCGCGGATTTTCTGTATCATTACCTGCTTGGCGGTCTGTGCGGCAATCCTTCCCAGTTCGCTCATCGACAGCGCCGAACCGTCCACGGCGGCGCTGATCTCGCCGTTGTCGCGATCGATGCGCACCGCGATATCTCCGGCCTGGGCGTTAGCCTTGCGAATGGCCGAGATCATGGCGGACTCCAGGTCCTCGAACACCGTTTCCGAGTCGATGTTCCTGTCCCTGGCGATACTGTCCACGAGTCGCAGCAATTCCTGATTCATGATCTTTCCCTTATTTCCAACCGCTCAACACCGAGCGGACGAGAAAAAAAGCGGACCCTGGCGCCCACTTTTCAAACCGATCCCGCCGACGGCATGTTCCCTTGAGTCAGTCGCTCATACTGCCTCCCGACCAAACCCTCGTCCATGCTCCGTCAACCGTCCCGGATGGGCCGAGTATATCGACCGGCATGCGCCGAACGGCCGTGTTCGCCCTAGGCTGAAACACCGGCCTTGTCTCCACTCAAACAAAGATTCACGCCTGTTTCTCCCGATTCAAAAAAGTGGACGTTTGTCGTATCTAAAAACATCTGCGCCTCGCTCTGCTCATGAATTTCTTCATGAGCGTCCACGCGGGCGACAATACGCTGACCCTGTATATCCATGTGGACGTCCTTTTTATCGCCCAGAATCTCAACTACGATGACCTTAACGGACAGGGTGTTGTTCTCTCCGGCGAAGTGCCCCTCATTCCGCGAAGATATATGCTCCGGGCGGATGCCCAGCACAACCTTACCGCCGGCTTTGCCGGACAGTAGCGGGGTGTAGGATTCGGGCAATCGAATCTTCGCACCGATACCTTCCCACCATATATGTCCGTTTGAGGTTGAGAGTTGCCCGTCCATGAAATTCATCGGCGGTGTTCCCATAAACCCCGCTACGAACCGATTTACAGGACGGTCATAGACGCCAAGCGGCGAGTCGCACTGCTGGATGACGCCGTCAAGCATGACCACGATACGATCTCCCAGCGTCATGGCTTCTTCCTGGTCGTGCGTAACGTAGATGGTCGTCGTATTCAGCCGGCGGTGCATGGCCTTCAGTTCGGCGCGTGTCTCGACGCGGAGTTTGGCGTCGAGGTTGCTGAGCGGCTCATCGAACAGGAACGCCTCCGGGTGCCGCACGATCGCACGTCCTACCGCCACTCGCTGACGCTGCCCGCCGGAAAGGGCCTTGGGCTTGCGGTCCAGCAACTCTTCAATTCCCAGAATCCTTGCAGCATCGGTAACCCGCTGCCTGATCTCGTCCTTCGGGTATTTGCGCAACTTCAGGGCAAAGGCCATGTTCTTATAGACCGTCATGTGCGGATACAGGGCGTAATTCTGGAACACCATGGCAATGTCGCGATCCTTCGGCTGGACGTTGTTAATAAGGCGGCCGCCGATGTGAATGGTGCCGTAGGTAATGTCTTCCAGACCGGCGACCATCCGAAGCGTAGTGCTCTTGCCGCACCCGCTGGGACCGACCAGGACGAGGAATTCCTTGTCGCGCACAGTCAGATTGACCGACTTGGTGCCGACTACTCCGCCTGGATAAATCTTTGTTACGTCCTTAAATACAACTTCAGCCATAATGACGCTCCTGCGCGTTGGCCCGTTTTTTAATACGCCATCTCAAGTATTCACTAGCCCCGCAATTCTACACCGTTAAATATCTCCATGTCAAAGAAAAAAATCCGTGCTTGAACGCGAAGCAGACCGGTTGCACCGGTGTTGGCTTCTTTGTTGTTGACGAATCGGGTTTGTGGCGATAATCTTGCCGTTCGATTCGTCTGTAAATAAGGCCAAAACTCATGATAGACATCAAGTTACTGCGTGAAGACCCGGACCTGTTCATCCAGGCCGCCCGGGTCAAGAACATTAAGGTCGATATAGGGGCGCTGCTGGACCTGGATCGACGTATCCTTGCTTGTCGGCAGGAATTACAGCAGATACGCACCGAGCAGAACCAGGCCGGCAAGGAGATTTCCCGGTTGGATGGCGCTGAAAAGCAGGCCGCTATCGGGGAAATGACCCGCCTCAAGGCGCGGGCAAAGGAGTTGTCCGACCAGGCCGACGAACTGACGCCCGAGTTTGACCGGCTTATGCTCCTTGTCGCCCAGCCGGCCGATGAAGACGTGCCCGTCGGGGCCGATGACACCGAAAACGTGGAAGTCCGTAAAGCCGGAGAAATTCCCCGGTTCGACTTCGAGCCGGCCGACCACGTCGAATTGGGCCAGAACCTGGATATTATTGACATCGAGCGCGGCGTGAAACTGGCCGGTTCGCGAAATTACGTCCTGAAGGGCGCCGGCGCGATGCTGCATCAGGCAGTGCTGCGACTGGCGATGGACATGATGCTCGCCAAAGACTATGAGCCGCTGACCGTGCCGATCCTGGTCAAAGAGTCGGTCATGACCGGTACGGGATGGTTCCCCATCGGGCGGGACCAGGCATATCTGTGCGAACGCGACGGGATGAGCCTTGCCGGGACGGCAGAGGTGCCCCTGACGGCATATCACGCCGAGGAGATTCTCAGCGCCGAGGAATTACCGAAAAAATACGTCGCAATGTCGCCCTGTTACCGCCGCGAGGCGGGCGCCGCCGGTAAGGACACCTACGGGCTGTACCGCATCCACTACTTCGACAAGGTCGAACAGTTCATCCTCGGCCCGAACGACAGGGACCGGTCCGTCGAATTTCACCGGGAAATACTCGCCAACACCGAAGATGTAATGAAGGCACTGTCCCTGCCCTATCGCATAGTGAACGTCTGCACCGGCGACCTCGGCCAGGGTCAGGTGCAGAAATTCGACATCGAGACGTGGATGCCCTCGCGGAACTCCTACGGCGAGACGCATTCCGCCAGCCGGTTTTACGAATTCCAGGCCCGCCGGCTCAACATCCGCTACCGCGACACCGACGGGAAGGTAAAATTCTGCCATACGCTCAATAACACCGTCATCGCCAGCCCGCGAATACTGATACCGCTGCTGGAACTGTTCCAGAACGCCGACGGGACAGTAACCGTCCCCGAAGCCCTGCGCCCGTACATGGGCGGAATGGAAAAGATAGAGAAAAAATAAGGACAACCGGGTGGCACGGTCAAGCAATTTGAGGTTTTTTTATAAAACATCAAATTGCTTGGCCGTGACAAGGCTTCCGGGCTTTAACCACGGCCAAACTTCGTTTGGCCGTGCCACCCATCCACAATAAGGAGCCGCATCGTGTATCACAAAAATCGAGGATCGGCACGTATCGTACTTGCCGGCGGCGGACTGCTGTCGCTGCTGATTGTAGTTGTGATTATTTCCTACATGGGCGGCGAGTCGGCAAAGACCGCCGTCGATACAAAAAAACGCGTCGAAAATCAGGTCGAAGGAATCCAGAAAACTATCAATGAGCGCACGCGAAAACATAACGAGATGATCGACCGGATGCAGGGCGAGGGTTCCTGCGACGTGATTCTTGAGGATGCCGGCGATCGGAAAATTGTCGTTATCAAGGTCGTCCGTTTGCTGACGAAACTCGGCCTGAAGGATGCCGAAGACCTCGTCGAATCCGCTCCCGCGACCATCCTGACAGGACTGACTAAAACCAAAGCCCAAAACGCCAAAAGGCAACTGGAACAGGCCGGTGCGAGTGTGAGAATCGACAAGCGCAGGGAATGACCCGCGTCTGCGAAAACGGACCCGAACGAGCCGCTTTCCGTCAGGAAGCGGTCAGGCCGAAAATCATTGTTCCTTAACGTATCTTACCATGTAAAGTATTCAGTCGCTGCGACTGATCGACCATAACGAGCGGGACAGTAAGAATTGAGATAGAATAACGGAAAGCAATTGCGCAAGTTCTGGGGAATTCCGTGGTGGATCCTGGTTGCCGTCATGATCGTGACAGCAGCGTTCGTTTTTGTAATAATGCGCAGGATTATATCCACGATAGACGTTTTGCAGTAGTTATCCAAGAGTGGATATACCAAGGCAGGAGTACTGAAATGATAATCGTAATGAAGCCCGGCGCGACGGCCGAACAGATACAGCACGTTATCGCCCTTGTCCGTGAGTACGGGCTGAAAGAGCACCCCATCTACGGCACGGACCGGACGGTCATCGCCTGCATCGGCGACAAGCGGATGGTCGATAAGGGCGCGATCGAGAACGCCCCGATGGTCGAGCAGATAGTTCCGATCCTCGCGCCGTACAAGATGGCCTCGACGGAGGTCAAGCAGACGCGCACGGAGATACCCGTCGGCCCGAAGGCCTTTCCCGTCGGCGGGGTGCGGGTCGGGATTGTCGCCGGTCCCTGTGCGGTTGAAAGTCGCGATCAACTGCTCCGGACCGCCGAGGCCGTCGCCGCTGCCGGGGCGATCGGACTGCGAGGCGGGGCCTACAAGCCCCGGACCAGCCCTTACAGTTTCCAGGGAATGAGAGAAGAAGGCCTGAAGATACTCGAAGAGGCCCGCGACGCAACGGGCCTGGCGATTGTTACCGAGGCCATCGGCATCGAAAGCCTCGACGCGGTCGCCGAGGTCTCCGACATGGTGCAAATCGGCGCGCGGAACATGCAGCACTACCCGCTGCTGGAGGCGGCCGGGCGGTGCGGAAAACCCGTCCTGCTGAAACGCGGACCCAGCGCCCACCTGGACGAGTGGCTCCTGGCGGCAGAATACGTCATCAACGCAGGCAACCAGCAGGTCATCCTCTGCGAGCGGGGCATACGGACCTTCGAGACCTACGTCCGCAACACGCTGCCGTTGGCGGTCCTGCCGGCCCTGAGGCAGCGGACGCACCTGCCGGTTATCATCGACCCGTCCCACGGCACCGGTCACGCTTATATGATCCCTGCGATGTGCAGGGCGGCAGTGGCGGCAGGGGCCGACGGTCTGCTGCTGGAGGTTCATCACGACCCGGAGCACGCGCTCTCCGACGGCGCGCAATCCATGACCCCGGCCGCCTTCAGCGAGTTGATGAACATGCTCAAGCGAATCGCAAAGGTGATCGGGAGGGAGATGTAACAACCACGATGAATGAAGACAAGCGGGCCGCGCATCCTGTCGGATCGCAGGCCCGCCTGTTTTTTATCCCTGATTTAAAAAACGCCTTACCGACGACGGCGACGTATCAGCGCCAAGCCGCCCAGTATCAGCAGGCCGAGCGTTCCCGGCTCGGGTACAATGTTAAGAACCGTTACCGCCCGATGGTCCATGCCGCTGTAGGATCCGCCCCACGTCATCTGGGCGACATAGTCGCCCCAGGTGTCGTGGAGATAGACAATGTTTCCGACCGTGTCGTAGCCGACCCCCACCATACTGTGGCCTGCGACCTGGATCATGACCGGTCGGCCAGCATCGATTTCGGCCATGTAGTCTTCAAACGTAAAACCGCCAGGGGCGACCTCATGGATCTTCTGAGTGAAGTTTTCGACGACCTGGTATCCGCGCGATTCGGCGAACAATCGAAGCCCGTGGCACAGCGCGGTCTGTGGCAGGCCGCACGAGGCGGCGGGAATGTAATCGCGAAGTTTCGACGAACCGCTGTATGAGAACAGGGCGGTGCAACCGTCGGTATTAAAATCCTTGACGCCGTCGCCGCCGATAAAATCCCATTTCCACTGGTTGGTGCCCATGTAATCGGCAGTGCAATCCGCCCAGGTGTGTTCGGTCCAGTTTCCTTCCCAGGGGTCCGGCCCGGTGCTTTGATAGGAAATCCAGTAATCGTCCACGTGTCCTTTGACGGAGCGTCCGTCGAAGCCGTTTTTGGTGGCGATGATCGAACACTGCCCTCCCAGATTTGTAAGCGGCGCCACCCCGCCGTTACAGGGTCCGGTGTACATATTGGCAAACCCCGTTCGGTCGTAATAACCGAACATCATACCGGCCGACGTGGCCGAACAGCCGTATGTCCAGCTCGACGTGGGCACATTAGACAACATTACGGCGCTCATCGGGGCGGGATCCTGCAAAATGTGCGCCGCGACGCCGGGAAGTGGGTCCGGCGGACTTGAAATCGAAGTTACTCCAATCTGCGTTTCCCCCATCGACCATACTTCAACATACTCATCTTCCGCCGATGCGAATCCCGCTAACAGCAACACACCAAGGCATACGATTGCAACCGGCTTGACTACGTCTGGACATGACAATTCCCATTCGCCTCTCTTCTTACTCATCTCCTTAGCTCCTTTTCTCACTGTGCAAGTCCGCGATTATTGAAATCCTGACTTGCTGCCCACGCTTACACGCACCCCACGATGTGAGCCCGCTTCCGGCGTGGGTACGTACAGACGCCGACCGACGGCACTTCCAGTGAGCGGAATGATCTCAGAGATGAGCTCTCCGAGAGGGGGCCTGAACGGCCCCGCAAAAACCTCCATCAATAAACCATCGTACAGGCAATCGCGATTATGTCAAGAGGAAAAAAGTTCTTTGCAGCGCTTTTTTTGCGTTTTTTCCTGTCATTTAATACTACTATTCTGTCAATTTGTGGTGGGACAAGTTTTTTAACAATTGCGCAGAAAAAAGGTAAAAAAAAAATACACCACCCAAATTTTTATTTGTCAAGCGTGCCTGTTAAGAAGCCCCCCAAG
>DAOVFI010000051.1 GCA_030673005.1 Planctomycetales bacterium | reverse complement strand
ATGCGTGTTTGGCGATGTTCCTTTTTATTTCGACTCCAGCCGTCGTCATGTCTGCTCCTTTCCGATATTTCTAATCCAATGAAAATATCATCCCCGCAAAGGCTATGGAACTGATAAATCGGGATTATTTGCGAAAAAAAGCGATTTTTTCCCTTTGCGAAATCGGAAATCGGTGATATAATGATTATCGCTTGGGTAGTTTGTCTATGTGTTAATATTACGGCTATTTTATTAGAGGAGGAGGCTCTATCATGAGAAACCTGGTTATTCTATTGGCGGTAGTTGCTCTGGCTGTACCGGCGTATGGTGATTGGTACACCACTACATGGGACGGACTTGCCGGCGACTACGATTTCCACAACGACGGCAACTGGGGCAACAGCAAGAACGGAACTACCGGCGTCGGGATCCCGGACAGGGCGCCTCCGTCGGGGCCGGACGACCCCGTAGCCGGGTGCATCTGGTGGATCCACATGGAGAGCTGCGGCAGCGCGGCCAACCCCGTCATAGTCTCTTCGGACGTCTATTACTGGAAATGGCGAATGGGAGGATGGGGCAGCACAAATAACGGAGACGTCAAAATGACGGGCGGCAACGTCCGATCCGGTAATCTCTGGATTGGCACCAACTACGATTACACCGGCACCTACAGGGGACTCTGGACCCAAACCGGTGGAACCGTAAGCGCATCGATCGAAATCGGTACAGCCTGGGGTAATGCCGGTGGACCAACATGCGACGGTAGATATATTATCGAAGGCGGCTCCATTGATACGACCAGCACTATGGCTCTGGGAGGAGAGAGCAGCAACAAGATAGGAAAAGGGCTGTTCAAGATAATGGGTACTGATCCGGACCTGATCCAGGTTGGAAAGTACGTGCAAACACCCAGGTCAACACTGGAGATCGTGCTTAACGGCGACGGAGAAATCGAACTGATAAACGTCAGCGGCGATGCGATACTGTCGGGTATTCTCAAAGTCGATGCCAGCGCATATACCGGCCCGCCCATTACGATCAACGTCCTGACCGCAGGCGGAAATCTGGTTTACAAGGAACATACCGATACGTACAATCACGACTATGACACGGGTACCGACGAGATCGCCTATGCGGACCTGGTCCTCGACGCCGACAGCATCTTTGCCCACTATTCACTGGGCAACGACGGCAAGACACTACAGGTAACAATCCCGGAACCGGCAACGCTGGCGCTGCTGACCCTCGGCGGACTAGGTGTCCTGATCCGAAGAAGGAAATAAAAAAAGAGAACGCGCGTTTGAAAATTTACCGTAATTGAAAATCACAGCGCGTAGGCCGGGCCGAGCAAAGCGAGTCCCGGCGAAATCAAACCTGTTTTTTCCAGGAAATCAAACCTGTTTTACCAAGTTGCCGGGACTGCGCTTGCTACTCTGCGAAGTAGTTCGCTACGTAGCACGAGTCGCTCCGTCCCGACCTACCAGGTATCGTAGCAGACGATTTCGTCCAGCCCCTTGCGGTCGCGGTATTTCGGCTCGCCGGCGGGGTAGCCCAGCGTCATCACCTCGACGACCTTTGCATCGGCCGGTATGCCAAGCAGGTCGCAGATCCGGTCCTGATCGAACGAGCCTATCCAGCATGTCCCCAGCCCCTCTGCCACTGCCGTCAGGGCGATGTGCTCCATCGCAATGCCCAGGTCCACCGGGTCGCTGGGCACGCCGCAGGCCATTTTGCGGTCGGGCGCAAGTCCCACCCCGGCAATGACAACGGCCGCTTCGCCGACGAATGCCTGGTCCTTGCAGATGGAGATAAGTTTCTTTCGCGTCCCGGCGTCTCGGACGAGGACGAATTTCCACGGCTGGCGGTTCGACGCCGACGGAGCCTGACGAACAGCCTCGAAAATCCTGTCCAGTTTCTCCTGCTCGACAGGCTTGTCCTCGTAAGACCGCACGCTGTAACGATTCCTGATTGCCTCGTAGAGTTCCATAACCGATTCTCCTTTATGATGCCCGTGTTGTAGTTGCAGGCTCTGTCAATACAAGAAAGAGCGTTCAGCGATCAGCAATAAGCCATCAGCCAACAGATGTGGGCGCCTGACGTACATCGAGTATTCTGACTGCTGACTGCTGACTGCTAATTGCTAAACGCATTGCTGTAACAACTGTCGTTACCACATATTAGCGGTTTTACGCGTTATTACTTCGCGCTGTAGTATTAATACGCCTTGAATAGTTTTGCGCCGGGATAGTAGGCCGAGAGTATCTTCTCGACAGGCCAGCCCTTTTGGGCCTTTGCCTGGGCGCCCCACTGGCAGAGTCCGACGCCGTGCCCGAATCCGCGGCCGCGGTCGAAGACGATCGATCCGCCTACGTCGCGGACTCGGCAGTTCATGCTGTAGAGACGCTTGGCGCGCGGGTATCCGTCGGCCAGCAGCGACATTCGCAGGTCTTCGGCCCGGATGCGAACCTTCCGGCCATTCAGACCTACAACGTCAATCCACACGGGACGCGGCTTAAAGTCAGCCCCACCGCCGGCGCAGTCGGCGACCTCTACTATCTTGATAGTCTTCAATCCGTTCAGATCGACCACCTGTTGGTATCGCCGGCTCAGGGCGCGATAGACGACCTCTTTGGACACGGTAACGGGCGCCCAGCGATACCGGGTGCAGGATGCGCAATCCCGGCAGGTCTGCCCCCCCGCCAGCGGTCCGGAAGTAACCGGCGGGCCGGTGATGACATAAACGCTGTTGGTCACCCCGCCGCAGCAGGCAGAGTAATACGCCCTGAAGATCTTTTCCCGGCCTTCAGGGCCTGCGGCGAGAACCATTCCGCGTGTCTCCTCGACCGCCCGGCGGGCCTTATCTGTCTCGGCGGAGACCCCGCCATAGACCTGCGAGGACTGATCGGCGCGAAGGTCGTAGCGATGCGTCTTTCCAAACGCGCCCATCTCGTACATCGCGTATGTCCTGGCTGCGATCGCCTGTGCCTTGTACGTCCTGATGTGCCACGATTGATACAGTTCCCGCGCGAGAACGCCGGCGAGGTAGGTTTCCATGTCCACGTGGTTGACGGCCACGATTCGCCCGGCCTGGTCGATACTGAAGACGACTTTCCCTCGATACGAGTTTGCCCCGACGCGAACGCAGGACCGGCCACGAGTCGAGACGGTCAGTTTATCGCCGATATACCCGGCTGCATGAAGCGACCACCCGCCGGACCGATGGGATAAACGACCTTCAGGAAGCGGGTCCATCGAATCGGCGACAATCCGGCCGGCGGCGAAAATCGTGTAAGAACCTGTAGTGGCGATGCCGACGCCCTCGCCCGATCCGACGCGGGCAATCAGCACGCGGATAACCGGTATCCCTGCCGGTACCGCCCGGAATTCGGGTTCGACGGCGTGGCGCGGGCAGCCAGACACCATTATCAAACCCGCCACCAGAACCGACGCCACAACAAACGCCGCCAGTCCGGCAAGATGAAATCGAGGAATTCTCATCAGTTATTAGCAGCCGGTAGCCGGGTGCCGTGGCCGCGGTGTTTGCGGCCACCTGCCTACGGGCTGGCTGGCGTTTGCGCCCGCGCGGCCACGCCACCCCGCAATCCGCAATCTCTACCCTGGTTCCCGCAAATTCAGGCCGTATTCGGCCAGGCGCTCCAGGACCTCATTCAGCGAGGTTTGACCGAAGTTCTGACAGGCCATCAATTCCGGTTCACTCTTACCGGTCAGTTCTCCCAGCGTTTTGATATTGAGTTTGTCCAGCACCTTTCGAACGCGAATGGAAATATTTATCTGCGAGATCGGGGTGGCCAGTACGCCTTCGTTTCCCACCGACGGTCCGGTTTCAGAATGCGCCTCAAACGACAATTCGGTAACATCCTCCCTCATCTGTCCGATTCGGAGATTTTTCAACGACAGCATCGTCTTGATTTCAGCGAGCGAGGTTTCACCGAAATTTTTGTATCCCAGCAGTTCGACCTCGGTAACGTGCAGCAGGTCGCCGAGCGTGCGGATATTCATTTTCTTCAGGCAGTTCCGTGCGCGGACGGACAGTTCGAAGTCGGTAACCGGTATGGCCAGAAGGTCGCTTTGGCGGGCGAGTCGCTTGGCCTCGTCCTCGTCGAAGACCATTGTCTTTGACGCCAGCACGTCCTTGAGGAAGAGCCTTGCGCGTGCGTGGTCGGGGTTGCACGCCAGGATCCGCCGCAGGCACATGGCCGCATCGTCGTATCGCCCGGCGTCCTCGTACAGGACGGCAAGGTTCAGCAGTGCGTTTGCATAGACGGGGTATGGTCCGATTCGCGGCGACCCGGCGTCCGGGCTTTCCGCGCCCGGCGCCGTAACGCATTCGAGGTACAGCTCCATAGCCTCTTCTTCATCACCGTGCAGGTCGTAATGATAGGCCAGTCGGAAGGTCGCAGCCGGATGTCCGGGCAGGAGTTCGCGGGCGGTTTGATAAGATTCTACCGCAAAATCGTAATCGCCCTGCATCTCGGCGATCATTCCTTTTATATAGTGCCAGTCAGGGTTTTCCCGGCTCGACTTGGCGAACCGCTCGATTGTCCGGGCCGCCGATTCGACGTCCCCGACCAGGCACTGCACCTCGGCCTTCTCCAGTGTTACCTGCCGCTGGTCCCATCCTCGATCTTCGGCGTAGTTCAGGGCTTCCAGGGCCTCGTCGTACCGGCGGAGGTGCTTGAAACAAAGCGCCTGATAGAACCGGCGTTCCTTGTTGTCGGTTCCATCAGCCAGAAGTTCCACCGCCTCGCCGAAGCGGCAAAGGATGAAATTTGCGATACCGAGTTTTATCGCCGGCGCACCGGCGGGCGATGGATTCGCCGCCGCCAGCGCCGCGACTGACTCGCGCAACTTCCTGATCGGGTCTCTTAAACCCGAAACCGCTTCTCGAAGACACAGGCAATCATCCTGCGTCCAGGTTTCCTTGTTCATAATTTCTTCCAGTTCGGTTGATGCGTCCATTAACAATCTCCTGCCGCCTTGTTCGGTCGGAACCTTTGCCCGATTATGAATGTCGTGGTATTATAGGGATAATGAAATCGATTTCAAGGACTGGAATCGTAGCATGGGTCGTGGCACGGGCGTCTCGCCCGTGAGCAGGCGTTTGGACGTAAATATTTTTGTAAAGCCGAATCATGGCCGAGACCTACCTGCCGGTAGGCAGGCGGCCATGCTACGCGGCTACCGGTTACGAAACTTATGATACACGTGATAGTCAATCCCAGCAGCGGCAGCGGGCCTAAGCGCGAGGCGCTGTCGGAGTTGCGAGCAGCCATGCAGGCGCAGGGAAGGAAGGTTATCGAATATCGCACCACTTGCCCCGGCGACGCGACCCGCTACGCAGCCTCGATCCGCGACGAGGCCGACATGGTAATCTCATGGGGCGGGGACGGTACGGCGCGAGAAGTGGCCTCGGGACTTGTCGGCTCGAACACCCCGATGCTGGTCTGCCCCGCCGGGACTGAAAATCTCTTCGCCAAGGAACTCCGCATCCCGTCACACCCGCAGCGTCTGGCCGGGATCGTCGCCGCCGGACGCACCGTCGAATGCGACCTGGGGATCGTCAACGGGCGCGATTTCCTGATGATTATCGGCGTCGGCTTCGACGGCGAAGTCGTCCGGCGCCTGACCGCCGTGAGGCGCGGGCACATCACGCACCTGAGTTACTTCTGGCCGATATGGCGGACCTTCTGGGAACACGATTACCCCCGCATGCGCGTCGTCGCCGACGGTGAGGAAATATTCGACGATTTCGGGCTGGCGTTCGTCGGGAACATCTCGCGTTACGCCGTCGGGCTGCGAATCTGCCGGGATGCGAGTTTCGACGACGGATTACTGGACCTGGTGGTCTTTACATGCCAGGAGCAGACCGCCCTTGTCCTTCACGCCGCATGGACGCTGCTCCGCCGTCATCCGCTCAAGGGCAACGTAATCTACAGGCAATTCCGCAACGCGCGCATCGAGACCGACCGCCCCACTCCCAGCCAGACCGACGGCGACGTCGGCCCGAACTGCCCGCTGGACATCAGCGTCCATCCCGGCAAGCTCCGCCTGCTGGTGCCGCCGTCGCAATTGCCCTACGGCCTCTGGCCGTGGCGAGGAGAAACGCCGCTATGAACAAACCCCCACAATGCCGGATAGGTCCCGTTACAGTCGGTGCGGGTCGGCTGGTTCTCATTGCCGGACCGTGCATGGCCGAGAGTCGGCAGTTGTGTCTGACCGTGGCTGAACGCCTTGCCGGGATTTGCCGAAAACTCGACATCGGTTACGTCTTCAAGGCCAGTTACGACAAGGCCAACCGCACCGCCGCCGACAGCCCTCGCGGACCCGGTCTTGAAACGGGCCTGGAATGGCTGGCGGAAGTCCGCGAAAAGGTCGGCGCGCCGGTCCTTTCCGACGTGCACGACATCGCACAGGTCGCACCGGCAGGGAACGTGCTCGATTGCCTCCAGATACCCGCCTTCCTGTGCCGTCAGACGGATTTGCTCCTCGCCGCCGGTCGGACGGGCAAGGCCGTTAATGTCAAGAAAGGGCAGTTCCTGGCCCCGGCAAGGATGCGCTTCGCAGCCGAGAAGGTCCGCTCGACCGGAAATAACAACGTCATACTGACCGAGCGCGGCACGACCTTCGGATACGATCTGCTGGTCAACGACATGCGTGCGATCCCTATCATGCAGGAGTTCGCCCCGGTAGTCTTTGACGCAACGCACTCGACTCAGCAGCCCGGCAGCGGCGGTGTTACCGGCGGGCAGCGACGGTTCGTTGCGACCCTGGCGACCGCCGCCCTGGCCGCCGGCGCCGACGCATTGTTTATCGAAACGCATCCGGACCCAGACAACGCCAAATCAGACGCCGCCAGCCAGTGGCCCCTCTATGAAATGGAAGAACTTCTGAAACGATGTCTTGCCATCTTCAACACGACACGTAATAATGGCTAATATAGTGTCACACGTATTTTATTTGGGTGCCATGCTTTCACGCGAAGCGGGTAAGCATGTCTGTCGCTGCGTCACACCTGCCTGTCGGCAGACAGGTGCCCACCCCTGAAGACAGGTGAGGGCATGGCACCCGGCCAGTTCTGAAAAAGCATATCAATACGATTCTATCGGGGCAGTAATGAATAGCCCGAAATAGGGAGGTGTGGATATGAATGCGCCGGATAATGCGCAGAAAGAACCCCCGGGAACATATTCTCTCCGCGCCGGCGGCGCCGGAGCCGAACCCGCTTCGCCCGCAGACGGCAAAAGCCCGCTGCTTTGGCTGCGGATTCTTATTATCGCCGCCACGACGGCGATCGTTGTGATTACCATATTTCTGGGCTGGCGGGACTATATCGAGATTAAAAAAGCCGCCACGGAACAGTTTAACCGGCAGCAGTTGCACCTGACCCGCTCTGCCGCTAAGGGAATCGAATCATATTTCAAGGAACTAACCGGCGAATTGAAGGCCCTGTCGGAATTTTCCTGCATCCGGCGGATGGATCCTGATTGCGCCGAATACCTGCAACACGCATATAAAGGCTTCCCTCCGAGAACCTCGATCCGGCTGCTGGACAAAGACGGCGTGCTCCGTTTCATTTACCCATCTGACGGCTGGCGGGGCGAAATTATCGAGAGAAACTACAGCGAAACAACAACCTTCCGGGAAACCTCCCGGACCGGACGTGTCAGCGTTCACGCGGTAACAAATGAACAAGGCCACAAGCGGATCAGGATCGCCGTGGCGGTCTATTCAACGCCCCAAACGGACACGCCGGAGCCGTCGGGCGGTAAAGAGGCCGAATCTCGCGTTTTCCGAGGCGTTCTCATCGGTTCGCTTGATCCGAACATGATTGCTCAAAACCTCGTGAACCCAATCGTATCAGGCAAGACCGGCTACGCCTGGCTGATGGACGATAAAGGCGTTTTCCTGGCGCACTTCGAGAAGGAATTCGTCGGTCAAAATGCGTTTAAGGTACGGGATAAGAAAAAGCCCGATATTTCCTTCGACGCCGTTGAACAGATCCAGCGGAAGATGCTGTCTGGTGAAGAAGGCACAGGCCGATACGTCTCAGGCCGGCATCGGGAAAAAACCGGGGCAATTGAAAAACAGGCCGCTTATACGCCCATCCGCGTTAACGACAAGGCCTGGTCGGTGGCTGTGTGCGTTCCGGTCAGCGAGGTCGAAGAAATTGTCGGCATGAGTAAGCGCTCCGAACTCTTCACGCTTGGCTTCGTCATCCTGATGCTGACGAGTTGTGGCGTTCTGCTGCTTGCGATCTCAGGCCGATGGTCGCACAGCCTGGAGCGGCAGGTAAGGAGCAGGACGAGTGAACTGAGAAAAACAAGTGATTACCTGACCCGGCTGATCAGATACGCCAACGTCCCCATCATCGTCTGGGATCCCGACGGGAAGATAACCATCTTCAACAAGGCCTTCGAGGAAATGAGCGGCAGGAGCGAAGCGGAGATGCTGAGGCAACCCCTGGAAGTCCTGTTTTCAACCGAAAGCCGGGACGAATCGCTCCGGAAGATCGAAAATGCCGCCAAAGGTCAGTACTGGGAAAACGTGGAGATACCCCTCCTCCGCAGCAACGGCCTGGTGCGCGTGGCGCTGTGGAATTCGGCCAATATCTACACCGAGGACGATACGCTGATCGCAACCATCGCACAGGGACAGGACATCACCGAGCGAACGCGAGCGGAAAACCTGCAACACATCCAGCATGATCTCGCAATCGAACTGAGTATGACCAGCGACTTGACCGAGGCGCTGGATCGTCTGCTGGAGGCGACCTTTAAGATAAACGGAATCGACTGCGGCGGCGTGTATATGGTTAACGAAAGCACCGGCGGACTCGATCTGGTATCCAGTAAGGGTTTGCCTCCCCGGTTCGTTGAAAGCGCCTCCCATTTCGAGGCGGACTCATCCCAGGTTCGGCGTATCATGGAAGGCAAACTCATCTATGGAATCCATCCTAAACTCTTTCCCGAGGCTAATAATGTCCGTAAGCACGAGGCCTTGCACGCCTTTGCTGTAATTCCTATACGGTACGAGGATAAGGTAATCGCCGTAGTCAACCTTGCCTCCCATACTCACGACGAGATCACCCCCGGCGCCCGCGACACGCTCGAGGCCATTGCCGCCCAGATAGGCGGCATAATCGTTCGCGTAAAGGCCGAGAATGCGCTGCGGGAAAGCGAGGAACGCTTCCGTGCTATTTTCGAGACAGCCCATGACTCTATTTTCATCAAGGACCGTGAGTTAAAGTACGTTCAGGTCAATCCGGCCATGGGAAGACTTTTTGGTCTTCCGGCATCGGAAATAATTGGAAAGTCGGATGCGGACCTATTCGGGAAAGAAGCCGAATCGCACATTACCGAGGTGGATTCCCGCGTCCTTGCCGGTGAAATCATAGAAGAAAACCATACCAAGCCCGTGCGTGGAGCGCCACGCACGTTCCATGTCGTAAAGGTGCCGATGCGCGACAGATCCGGCGGGATCATCGGGCTTTGCGGAATCGCCCGCGACATCACGGAGCGCAAGCGGGCAGAGGCCGAAAAGTCCGAACTCCAGGACCAGCTTCGCCAGGCGTCGAAGATGGAGGCGATCGGGCGACTGGCCGGCGGGATCGCACACGATTTCAACAACATGCTGGCCATTATTCAAGGCTATGCGGACATGCTGCTCAAATCCATAAGCGAGTCCGACAAGAGTCACGGCGACGTTGAAAGCATCCGCGCCGCCGCCAAGCGAGCGGCCGCTCTGACAAAGCATCTGCTGGCATTCGGTCGGAAACAGACAATCCAGCCGCAAGTGCTTGACCTGAACAAGATCGTCGCCGACGCCGACTCGATGCTCAGGAGGATAATCGGCGAGGACATCGAACTGGTTACGACGCCGGGTGATGACCTCTGGCACGTCAAGGCCGACCCGACCCAGATTGAGGAGATCATCGTCAACCTCTCCGTCAACGCACGCGAAGCGATGCCCGACGGCGGAAAACTCACGGTCAGTACGACCAACGTCGATCTCGACGAGGAGTATGCGCAGCGTCATGCCGACGTTAACCCCGGCGAACACGTCCTGCTGTCGATCAGCGACACGGGCGTGGGAATGACCAATGAGGTTATGGACCATATCTTCGAGCCGTTCTTCACCACCAAGGAAATGGATAAGGGAACCGGGCTGGGCCTATCGACCACCTACGGGATCGTCAAGCAAAGCGGCGGGCATATCCGGGTCCGCAGTACGCCGGGCGAAGGGACGACCTTCAAGATATATCTTCCGCGCGACGCCGAACCGGTCAAGACCGCCGCCCGGCGGCACGAACAGACCGGCATCTCGGGCGGGACCGAGACGGTGCTTGTCGTCGAGGACGAACCGGCAGTGCGAGACCTGACCTGCCGAATTCTCCGCGAGCAGGGTTACAAAGTCCTGGAGGCGGGCAGCGGCACCGATGCGCTCCACATAGCGGCCGATCACGCCGGAAAGGATATTCACCTGCTGGTCAGCGACGTAGTCATGCCGCAAATGAGCGGAAGGGAGTTGTCCGATCGAATCAAGGCCCTGTATCCGAATATTAAAACACTCTTCATCTCCGGTTACGCCGAAGACGCAATCGCCCACCACGGCATCGTTGCCGACGGAGTACATCTGCTGGGAAAACCGTTCTCATCCCGGCAACTCACCAAAACCGCCCGAGGAATCCTCGATACACATCAACAATAGATTGCGGATTGTTTATCGTGAGCGAAGTCGAACGGCGGATTGCGGATTGTTTAAATAATTCGTACCACTAACGTTCGATCTCTCGAAATTCTGTAAAGATTTTCATTCAACCACAATAACTCGCAGGCTTTGTCCTACGGGTGGGAAATATGCCCTTGAACCATTATTGGCCGTCCAAAAGCGCGTTTATCGCATTGGTGGCTGCCAGCGGGTTGTCCTGTAGAGGCGGAATCCCAACGAGAGGACATCAACGTATTGAAGCCTGGAAGAAAACAAGATATTATTCTCCTGCCGGATCGGAGGACAGGGCAACGCAGGCGTGCGACCCGAGCAGTCCGTGGTGGAAGTGCTTCGAAAGGCGAGAGCGCGGGATTTCGCCCGGCCACAAGGAACGAAAACGCAGGCGAACCCGTTTGATTCGTCGAGTTTTCGTGACGCCGGGGGCGGGCGAAAGACCCGCTCGCAGCCAGAATGACTTTCACCACGGGCTGCTAACGCCGATTCGGTGGCTAAACAGCGGGAGGGCCTGGAGCAATCCGGGCCCTTCTTGTACCTGCTTTCCGCTGGTAGCCCAATGCGATA
>DAOVFI010000295.1 GCA_030673005.1 Planctomycetales bacterium | reverse complement strand
TTTTTCTATCCGCAGCCCGTTGGGGCGGTTGTAAGCGGCGATGGTCTGCCCGACCGGATCGGTCTGTGCGGCGATTTTTTCCAGACCGGCGGCCATTGCCTCGATGCGTTCGTCCGTCAGCGTCAGGCGGTCGATCATCGCCTCGGTCAGGCCGGCGTCTCCGGCGGCGGCAAGGTCTTTGGCATTCTCGGCCTTGATTGACCCGGAGCGATTGCGGATTGAACCGGCGGCGGCGACGAGCGCGGCGTTTCGACCGGCGGCGGATGAAACGGTCAGTTTCGCAGCGGCGGTACGGGCGGCAGTAGCAATTTCTTTCACATATGCGTCGGCGTTCATGACGAATTCCTGTGGCAAGTCCACTTACGAGGGCGGGGCGGGCGATTCGCTGCGCTTGACCAGGCGGTACTCGATGTCGGGGATCGGTTCGGCCAGGCGGATTTTAAGACCGGCGGGGAACTGCACCTTTACCTTTCCGGGCCACCAACTGGCCAGACCAACCCGTTGTTTGTCGCTTTCAGTCAGGTTGATATTGGCCTGGATATTCTCGGCAGTGAGTTTTTCCAGGTCGATGGGACTGCCAGATACGGTTATCAAGCGCGTCCAAGTTTCTCCGTGCTTGGCTTGGGCTTCATGCTTGCTCCAGAAATCGCCGTCCAGCCAGGACTTCGGCATAGTAATGCCGACGCTGACTTTTATTTTCCTGCTGCTGGTGCGTTGCCCGATCTTGAAAGTTACGGAAACCATTGACGGGATCAGGCGGGCATGACTGATGCCCGGCGGCGGCAGGACTTCGACCTTGACCGTTCTGGTCTCGCCGACGGCTGCGTCATCGCCCGGATTAATCGGTTTGGTCGGCACGAACAGTTGATTTTGCGAGCTGATGTTCTTCATCTGGCTTTTGGGAATGCGCAGTTTTATGTTCGACGGTTCGACCCTGGCCGATCCGTCCAGCACGACGCCGCCGAATTCGGGTTTCACTCGCACACCGGGCAGGTCCTCGAAATTATCGAGGTAGATGTCAATGTCCCTTGGCCTGGCCCAGACGATCTCCAGCCCGGAATCCCGCAATTCCACCAGGTCTGCTAAAATCTCTGCTACGCGTTCGCGGTGCTGCCCTGCGCTCAGCGCCCTGGCGGGGTTGTATGTCAGCACCGATTTATTCGTCGATAGACGATCCAGGAACCGATCTATGGAGTTGCGTTTGCCCTTAAGGTGAAACTTGATCGAAACATCGCTGCGGCTGAGCAGGGCGATTTCGTTGGACAGGCCCGTGTGGATACGCAAGGTTGCTACGACATCCTCGTCGGCGGTGAAATGGATGTCGGCGTAAACCCAGACCAGGATTGTGATGACAGCCACCCAGGCGCACGTGCGCAGGCCCTGTGCGAACCACTGCCGACTGAAGCGGCTGGCGGGTAGCTCCGTGCGGTATCCCTTACGGGGTTTGTCGAGTCTTGCGCTCATGGGAATGTAAGAGTTCAGTCCTATGCAGAAGAAAAGAGCAAGTCAGGCACACATAGTATTTATCACTCCGGCTGTTGGGTGTGATAAATACTTCACCCGCCGGGGTGGCACGGTCAAGCCGAACGCAGTGAGGCTTGGCCGTGATGGCGCCCACCACGGCCATGTCTCCGACTTGACCGTGCCACCCGTCGTGCCACCCGTTAGGAGCGGAAAAATGAAAAAACAATTCCAACAAACGAATTGTTTTTTCATTTTGTGTGCCTGACTTGCTCTTTTCTTCTGCATTCATTGCAATTGGGTGAATATTTACATGTGAATTACGTTTCCACATTCGATTATCCTGCGCTCTGCTTGCGGACCAGCCACTTTCGCTGCTTCGGCAGCAGCATTGCCCGCAGCAGTTCCCGCAGGCCGTCGGTATCAAGACCTATGTGCAGTTGGCCTTCGGAGGCGATTGAGATTCTGCCCGTTTCCTCGCTGACGACGATGACGACGGCGTCGGTGTCCTGTGCCAGCCCCAGCGCCGCCCTGTGCCGGCTGCCGAACGAGGCATCGACGTCTTCGCTTTCAGCGAGCGGGAACTGGCAGCCCGCCGCCGCAACCCGACCGTGCTGGATGATTACGCCCATGTCGTGCAGCGGCGTACCGTGGAAGAATATCGTATTCAGCAGACCCGCAGTCAGTTCGGCGTCAAGGGGTGTCCCGGATTCCATCAGACCGCCAAGCCCGACTTTGCGCTCGACGGCGACTATCGCGCCGGTCTTGTTGCGCGAAAGATACCCCGCCGATTCGACAAGGGCGGCGATGTTCTCCTCGACGTACCGCCACGGGCCTCCGAAGAGGCGCGTCCGGCCCAGGTGCCCCAGCGCCCGTCGGAGTTCAGGCTGAAACGCCACCACCCCCGCAACAAAGGCGAACAGGAGGAACTTGCCGTAAAGGAATTCGATCCTGTCCCAACGACGATCCTGGTCCTTCGGCAGCAGGCGGATGCAAAGATAGACCACCGCCAGAACTACCGCTGCGCCCTTGACCAGACTCGCGCCGCGAGTGCCGCGCAGGAAACGCGTTACCCACCAGATCACCAATCCAATCAGGATCATCTCTACTACGACCTCGAGCGGGTCGTATGTCGCCACGCGATGAAGGTAATTCGAAATGGCCCTGATTAATTCAACCACGACGACATTGTATAGTAGCCGGTATCCGGTATCCAGTCCACGGATTACACAGATTACACGGATCTTTAAGAAAAATTCCGCCGGGTGCCGTGGCCGCTGCGTTCGCGGCCACGTTAAAGCCGACTTGATACAAACGTGGTTGCTCCCAGGCGACGGGTGGCACTACTTGCTTGCAAGCAGTCGTAGGGTGTGGGAGGTTCTGCCTGCCTGCCGGTAGGCAGGTTTCCTGCACACCGAATCCACCCATCCGCCAATTGCTACAGGTCCGGCCGTGCCACCCGGTTGTGCGTCCTCACGGCCAAGCCTCCGCTTCGCTCCGGCTTGACCGTGCCACCCGGCGCTGCAATTAATTCTCGTTTTCGATTGCGCGGGCGATTTTCAATGCCTGGACTGTCGCGGCTACGTCGTGGACGCGGAAGATGCTCGCCCCGCGCCGCCAGGCGGCAATGACTGCGGCGATGGTTCCACCGAGCCGCTCATCGGGTGGTGGCGCAGAGTTGAAACCTGCGCCACCCAGTTCGGAGATAAATCTCTTCCGGCTGGGACCGACCAGCACCGGTACGTCCAAATCGACGAGGGTTTCTATATGAGCCAGCAGGCTCAGATTGTGTTTCAGGGTTTTGCCGAATCCGATACCCGGATCGACGATGAGTCGATTCCGTTCCACGCCCGCGTCAATCGCAGCGGCGATACGCTCTGCCAGGAAGGCGCGTACCTCGCCCACTACGTCGTCGTAACGGGGGTTTTCCTGCATGGTCCGCGGCCTGCCCAGCATGTGCATAAGGATTACGGTTGCCTGGCGCGAAGCCGCAAGCGGGAGTATGTCCGGGTCGTCCCGACCGGCGGAGACGTCATTGATAATTTGTGCGCCGGCATCGAGGGCGAATTCGGCGACGGCGGCACTGGTGGTGTCGATGCTTACGACAACGCCCGAATTGACAGTCTCCGGCAGGACCTGTTCGAGTCGGCGGATCTGCTCGTTGGGCGCAACGGCTTCGGAACCGGGGCGGGTGGATTCGGCCCCGATGTCGATGATGTCGGCGCCTTCGACGACCATTCGTCGGGCCTGGGCGAGAGCAGCGGTCGTGTCGAAAAATCGCCCCCCGTCGGAAAAACTGTCCGGCGTAACGTTCAGAATCCCCATCACCACCGCCCGGCGAGTCCGGTGCGAGTCCAGA
>DAOVFI010000662.1 GCA_030673005.1 Planctomycetales bacterium | reverse complement strand
GGATTGTGGATTGTGGATTGTGGATTGCGGATTGCCGGGAAGTCAGGTTGCCGGGACTTCGCTGCGCGCCGTCCCGGCCTACTGATGAGACGAGACATAAAAGGGAGCAGAGAGTATGAAGATCGAATCAATCGAAATTTTCAGGGTCGCGCTGCCAATGAAGGAGACGTTCCGCTGCGCCTGCGGCGACGAGGACGCGGTCGGGACAGTCCTTATCAAGATGACTTCGTCCGACGGGCTTTACGGCTGGGGCGAAAGCTCGCCGGGACAATATCCCGGTTATTGCCACGAATGGGACGACGGGCAGTTCCTCGTTACCCGCGACTTCCTCGCCCCCAGGCTCCTTGGCTGCGACATCCGGGAAGGCGAGGAACTCCAGGATCGCCTTTCGGTCTATAAAGGCAACAATTTCGCCAAAGGCGCGCTGGACCTTGCGTGGTGGGACCTGTACGCAAAGAGCCGGGGCGAACCGCTCTGGAAGGCGCTCGGCGGCGAGAAGGACACCGTCGTAGTCGGAACCGGTTCGGGAGTACTCAAAAGCATCGACACATTGCTGGAGCGGACCGGTAAGGCCGTCGAGGACGGCTACAAGCGAATGAAACTCAAGTACATGCCCGGATGGGAACTCGATATGCTTTCCGCCGTCCGGAAGGCCTTCCCGGACATAACGCTCCACATCGACTGCAACAGCGCGTACACGCTCGACGACCTGCCAATGTTCAAGCAACTGGACGAATACAACCTGGCGATGATCGAGCAGCCATTAATGAACGACGACCTGATCGACCACGCCGAACTCCAGAGCCAAATCTCCACCGGCATCTGCCTGGACGAAAGCATTACGTCGGCAGCAAAGGCCCGCAAGGCCGTCAAGATCGGCGCCTGCAAATGGTTTAACATCAAGATCGGCAGGGTCGGCGGCCTGACCAACGCCCTTGCCATTCACAACATCGCACAAGAGGCGGGTATCCCCTGCTGGGTCGGCGGGATGCTCGAATCGGGCGTCGGCGTCGCACACAACACCGCATTCGCAACCCTGCCGAACATACGCTACCCGTCCGACATTCCGACATCGGAGCGTCATTTCCACGAGAACCTCGCCGATCCCGAACCGGTCCTCTCTGGCCCGTCGCAGATGACCGCCCAACCGGGTCCGGGAATCGGCGCCGAACCGGTCCCGGAGCGGCTGGAGAAAATGACAATCGAACAGGCGGTCCTGAAGGCGTGAGAACGTAGGCCGGGACGCAACCGTAGGCCGGGACGGAGCGTAGGCCCGGGCGGCTCGGCGCGGCGTGCCGGCGAGGTGGGTGGGGGAGGTGGGGTGGGGATGTGGGGGTGGCG
>DAOVFI010000770.1 GCA_030673005.1 Planctomycetales bacterium | reverse complement strand
ACCAGCACCTTGTTCGACGGGCAACGCTTGTACCGGCTGGCCATGGCAAAGAATATCACGATTAATATGCCCAGGAGGATGAGCACCAATATCATGGTTGTCGAAACCTCGCCCTTGGCGGCCAGTGTCAGCATGTTCATTGACAATGTTGCAATGTTAATCATTTCTTACCCCTTTCTGAGTCGTTCTCATTGACAGTTTCAACTTCGACGGTGGGTGGCACGGTCAAGTCGAAGACTTGGCCGTGGTCGGCGACATCACGGCCAAGCCTCACTTCGTTCGACTTGACCGTGCCACCCGGTTATTGCGGCGTTTGCCGGGGCTCGTTCCGCTCGACCCGGCCTACAGGTTCGACCCGGCCTACGGGCTTTCTGGTTCTTTCTCATTGACAGTTTCAACTTCTACGGTTGTGGGTCCGAGTGTTCGCAGGACGCGGACGGGCGTACCGGCCTTGATTGCCTGCCCGCCGGTCGAGCGGGCCTTGACGTGCGAGACGACACCGCTGACGGTAACACGCGCCTCGCCCGTCCCGTCGGCGGGGATGTCCAGATAGACCGTCCCGCGCGTTCCGACGCAGGTCCGCAGGCGCGGGTTGCCCGTCTCGGCAAGGCGTCTCAACAGGTTCAGCGCCACGGCCACAGCCAGGAAAGCGCCCAGGCCCCAGAAGGTCCCGTAGGTAATCGCCCACGCCATTTCCGTTCCCGCGTCGTGGTGCATGGCGGCCGCCCAGAAGAACAGTGTCAGGAACGCCAGGACCGCCCGGATCGACAGGAGTCTGAACGCCGCTACGCTGTCGGCGGCGTCGGCGGCGGAGGCGGCCTCGATGTCGCCGGCGTCGAAGTCCACGTCCGCATCGACGTCAACATCGAAATCCATATCTTCAGCGCCGCCAAGCCCGATCATGGAAACGATGAATTGCCAGGCGAAGATGGCGCTGAAGAAAATGGCTGCTCCATAGAACCATTGCGTTACGGCTTCCAGATTTTGCCACCATTCAAACATAATCGTGCTCCTTCAATCCGC